>JAKEFB010000113.1 GCA_022616275.1 Chloroflexota bacterium | reverse complement strand
CGTTGAGAAAGCCGCCGAACTGTTTCTGCAAACGGAAAATGGTCTGGAGGAGATGGGCTAATTGTTCGTGAGTTGGCTCGCCGGCCAGGCTGACGAACAGGATTGCGACCTGGCGGAATTCTCCCCTGGTCGCCGTTTCCAGCAGCCCAGCCGGGAGGAAATGGCCTAATAACACTGGATCGTCGCCGGCCGGCGGCGGGAGGAGAGGGGCAACGGTCAGCGGCAGAGGCGGCCGGCCGGCCAGGCGCCAGTATTCACCGGCCGGCGCGGCCGGGAGGCCGGGCAAGGCGTCCAGGGCGGCGCGGCTAAAGAGAAGCTCGCCTTTTTGAGCCTTGGCCTGGGCCTGGGCGGCGTCAAAAATAGCCGGCCCCTTGAAGTAGTAAGCAGCCTGTTCGTGGTCCTCTGCCTCAAGAATGCCCCATTCTACCTGGCCGGCGCCCAGGCCGATTTTCACGGCAAAGGTGAAGGCGCCGTGGGGCGTGGCATGTTCTATGCCGGCGGCGGCGTGAAGCTGGATCTGGCAGGCGGCGGAGAGGGCCTGGGCAACGGAGGGAAAAAGGGCGGTAAAGGCGTCGCCGGCAAAGTTGGTAATGAAGCCATTCCAGGCATTGACACTTTGGGTGAGGGGTTCAAAGACGGTAGCCATGACGGTGGCCAGGATTTCGGCTCCTTCTTTACCCTGGCGCATCAGCGTTTCGGTGATGGCCGTAAAACCAGAAATGTCGAGAAAGAGGGCCGCGGCCGGAAAACGGCCGTGCCATTCCTGGCGGCCATATTTTTCTAAGATGAACTCCGGGATTAGCTGGCGCATGGTAACAGGGTCAGGATAGCAAAAAGAGTGGGGAAGTCAACATCCTTCGCTCCACCATCGGTGGTGGTATAATGGGAGCAATGAGCGATGAGTGCAGTTGGTTGAGTTGGGCGGCCCAACTCCGCCAACTACGAACAATGAGGGGGAGGACTGAGGGATGAGGACTGAGGACTGAGAGCTGATAGCTTAGAGCTTATAGCTAATAGCTGAGAGCTTTTTATGGAGTGAATGCTCATGGCAACTGTGAAACCATTGGACCCAAGTGAGCTTTTTCGTCGCTGTGACCCGGAGCAGTTTCGTTTTGAGACGACGGCCGATTTGACTGACCTGGAAGAGGTGATCGGCCAGGAACGGGCGGTGGCGGCGATTGAATTTAGCATCGGCATCGAGCAGGAAGGGTATAACCTGTTTGCGCTGGGGCCGTACGGCAGCGGCAAATACACAGCCGTCAGCCGGTCGCTGGAAAAGAGAGCGGCGAAGGAGCCTGTCCCGGACGATTGGTGCTACGTCAATGATTTTGAAGAGAGAAATAAGCCCAACGCGCTGCGCCTGCCGGCCGGCCAGGGACAGAAGCTTAGCCGGGATATGGAGCGCCTGGTCGAGGAGCTGTTCGCCACGATCCCGGCCGCTTTTGAAGGGGAGGAGTACCACGCCCAGCGGCAGAGTATTGAGGCCGAGTTCCGGGAAAGGCAGGAAAGCGCCCTGGAGGAGATCCAGAAAAAAGCCGAGGCTGAGGGCATTGCCCTGATCCGCACCCAGGCCGGGCTGGCTTTTGCCCCGGTTAGAGAGAAGGAAGTGATCAGCCCGGAGGAGTTTATGAAGCTGCCGGAAGAAGAGCGGCAGCAGATCGAGTCGAAAATCCAGGGATTGCAAGAGGAGCTGCAGCGGATCATCCGCCAGGTCCCTCAGTGGAGCCGCGAGGGACGCAGCAAGACCAAAGAGCTAAACGAGGAAGTGGCCATCCTGGTCGTAGCGCCCCTCATCGAAGAAATGAAGAGTCGCTACCAGGAACTGCCGGAGGTGGTCGCTTACCTGGAGGCGGTCCAGAAAGATATTATTGAGCACACGGAACTTTTTGCCGACTCCGACGAGGGCCAGGCCTCCCCGCTGGCGGCGGCGATGGGCCTTCCACAGCGCCAGCCCCGTGAAGCCTTGGGCCAACGCTACCAGGTAAACGTCATTGTGGACAACAGCGAGAGCCAGGGGGCCCCGATCATCTACGAACAAAACCCCATCTACCAGAACCTTATCGGCCGGGTGGAGCATGTGGCCCAGATGGGGGCGTTGCTGACCGATTTCACGCTGATCAAGCCGGGAGCGCTGCACCGGGCCAATGGCGGTTACCTGATTGTGGATGCCCGCAAATTGCTGCTGCAACCGTTTGCCTGGGAAGGGCTGAAGCGCGCCCTGCGGGCCGGCGAAATCTGCATTGAGTCGCCAGGCCAGGGTTACAGCCTGATCAGCACGGTATCGCTGGAACCGGAGCCGATTCCGCTGAACGTCAAGGTCATTCTGCTGGGCGAGCGGCTACTCTATTACCTGCTCTACCAGCACGACCCAGAATTTAGCGAGCTATTTAAGGTGGCGGCCGATTTTGAGGATGAGATGGACCGCAATGACGAGAATAATCTGGCCTACACCCGGCTCATCGCTACCATTATCCGCAAGGACGACTTGCGCCCCTTTGATCGCCAGGCGGTGGCCCAGGTCATTGAGCGCAGCGCCCGGCACATGGGCGACAAAGACAAGCTCTCGGTCCACATGCAGAGCATTGCCGACCTGGTGCGGGAGGCTGATTACTGGGCCGGCATGGCTGGGGCGAGCCTGGTGGGCGGCGAGCACGTCCAGCGGGCGGTTGAGGCGCGCATCTACCGGGCCAGTCGCATTGAGGAGCGCATCCAGGAAGCGATTCTACGCGAGATTGTCTTTATTGATACGACCGGGGAAAAGGTGGGCCAGGTAAATGGCCTGTCGGTCTTTATTGTGGGTGATTACGCCTTTGGCCGGCCCAGCCGGATCACGGCCCGGGTGCGGCTGGGCAAGGGCGAGGTGATTGACATCGAGCGGCAAGTGGAGCTGGGCGGGCCGCTCCATTCCAAGGGGGTGCTGATCCTGTCCAGCTACCTGGGGGCGCGCTACGCAGTGGACCGGCCGCTGTCACTGGCAGCCAGCCTGGTTTTTGAGCAATCTTACGGCGGCGTGGAGGGGGACAGCGCCTCGTCGGCGGAGTTATACGCCCTCCTATCGGCGCTGGCCGAGGCGCCGGTCAAGCAGTCGCTGGCGGTGACCGGCTCGGTCAACCAGCATGGCCAGGTGCAGACGATTGGCGGGGTCAACGAGAAGATTGAAGGGTTCTTCGAGATTTGCCAGGCGCGGGGCCTGACCGGCGAGCAGGGCGTTGTGATCCCCAAGGCTAACGTCAAGCACCTGATGCTGCGCCAGGACGTGCGCGAGGCGGCGGCGGCCGGGCAGTTTCACATTTACCCGGTGGAGACGATTGACCAGGGCATTGAGCTGCTGACCGGGCTGCCGGCCGGCGAGCCGGACGCCGGGGGCAAGTACCCGGAGGGAACGATTAACCAGCGGATCATTGCCCGGCTGGAGAAGCTGGCCGAGAAGCAGCGCCAGTTCAACCGGCCGGCGAGAGAGGAAAGGGAAACGCAAGAGGAGGATAAGAAGTCGAAGAAGGGTAAAGAGGACGAACCGGATGGGGGGCCGCCGGTTCTTGACAAGGGAAGGTAATGGTGAGCGAGCATCAAGAAGAAATAAAAGTTCAACGCATCCTGGTCGCCCTGGATGCTTCGACGCACAGCCTGGCGGCGCTGGAGGCGGCGGCCGAGCTGGCCGCCAGGCGCCAGGCCGAGCTGATTGGTTTGTTTGTCGAGGACGTTAACCTGGTGCGGCTGGCCGGGCTGCCTTTTGCCCGTGAAGTGGGGGGCGCATCGGCTACAGCCCGGCCGATGAGCAGCGATAGCGTGGAACAGGCGATGCGCTTGCAGGCGGCCCAGGCACGGCGGGCGCTGGCGGCGGCGGCCGAGCGGGTCCACGTGAGCTGGTCGTTTCGGACGGTGCGGGGCCAGGTGACGGCCTCGGTGCTGAGCGCGGCACTGGAAGCAGACCTGCTGGCAATGGGGCGGGTCGGCTGGCCGCTGTCGCGGCGCACCCGGCTGGGGTCAACGGCGCGGGCGGCCATGGCCGCCGCCGGGTCGGTGCTCTTGCTGCAGCAGGGGCGCAACCTCAGCCAGCCGGTGCTGGTCACTTACGACGGATCGCCGGCCGGCAAGCAAGCGCTGCTGGTGGCCGCCCAACTGGCCCAGGTCAGCGAAGACGATCTGAACGTTCTGCTGCTGGCCGATTCCAGCAGCGTGGAACTGTTGAAGGAAGAGGCCACTACGCTGCTGGCCGAGCAGGAGGTGACGGCCGATTTCCACTGGCTGCCGCAGATGACGGTGCAGAAGCTGATTGAGATGGTCCGGGCCAGGGAGGATTGTGTCCTGGTGCTGGGGGGCGAAGGGGAATTGCTGGCGGCCGAGGCGATTCAGGAACTGTTGGACGGGACGGATTGTCCGGTAATGCTGGTGCGCTAATTTTTAACGCAAAGACGCCAAGGCGCTAAGACGCTAAGCGAGAATAATAATCTCTGCGCCTTTGCTTCCTGGTGTCTTTGCGTTTTTTATTCACTCAAGGAGGGAAAGATGAGGCAGTTACCGGGCTTAGGGGGGTGGGCGCGGCGGTGGGGGGTGGTGGCGCTGGCCGCGGTGTTTGGCTTGCAGCTCATCCGTGTTTTGTTTCCAATGTTTGTCTTTTACCTGCGGGACTCGCTGGGTTTTAGCTCTGTCTCGCTGGCCCCGGTTGCTTTTGGCGTCTTTGGGCTGAGTTTTCTGGCCGGGCCGCTTGGCCGGTTGGTGGGGCTGCGCCGGGCTTTGATGGCTACGGCCGGCGGGCTGGTCCTATTCCGCATCCTGGAGCAGTTGTCGTTTGACCCTGGCCTGGACCTATACCTGGCAGCGGCCGGGGTGGCTCTTTACGTGATGGTTTTGCCCCTGGCATGGGCGGCGGCACGGGCGCAGGGGCCGGCGGGAACGAGCGATTTTGGGCTGGGGCTGCTGCTGGGGGTGGCGCTGGACACGGCCATCCACACGGCTGCCAGCACTTATGACCTGTCCTGGCAGCCGGGGGTCTTGCCTCTCCTTGTGGTGGTGGTCGTGGCGGCCGGGCTGCTGCTGGCGTTGCGGGAAACGGTGGCCAGAGTGGGAGCGACGGGGCCGGGCGAGGGCGGCCGGGGTGGGGCGCTGGCTCTGGCCGGAGTGGGGCCGTGGTTGTTTCTGCAACTGGTGGTCTGGCAAAACGTGGCTCGAGCAGCGGCGGCGACCGGGTGGTCGTTGCCGGCGGCCGGGGGGCTGCTGGTGCTGGGCAATGCCCTGGGGCTCGGCGCGGCAGTTCGGGCCAGGCAAACGCTGCCGGGAAAGCCACTGCTGGCAGCCGTGGCCGGGGGGCTGCTGGCGCTGCTGGCCCTGGACGCGGCCGCGCTGACCGGCTGGGCGGCGGCCGTGGATACGATTTTGGGGCTGGTGTTGTCGGGTATGTTGTTGGTGGTTATTGCGGGGAGCGGGGGAGAGGACCGCTTCTCAAGCGGGGAGACGAGGAGAGAGGCGATACAACGACGCCACTACATTCCTACAGTGGCGAACGGGGTGGGGCAGATTTTGTTTGTGGTTTTGAGTTTTGCTTATTACGTCAGTTACGATTTGCCGCTGGGCTTCCGGTCGGCGACCGTGCTGCCGGTGGCGGCGCTGCTGGTGGCGGTGGCGGCGGCCGGGGCGGCGCGAGGCCGGCGAACGGTCAGCGCGGTCTGGCCGGCCGATTATGCGCCGGTGTTGGCCGGGCTGGTTTTGCTGCTCTGTCCGGTGGGGCTGGCGCTCACCTGGCGCACGCCCGAGACGGTGGAGCCGGCGGCGGACAACGCCACGGTGCGGCTGATGGACTATAACCTGCACAACGGCTTTAACACCGCCGGCCGGCTGGACCTGGAGGCCGTCGCCCAGGTGATTGAAGCGAATGACCCGGACGTGGTCGGCCTGCAAGAGGTGTCGCGGGGCTGGATTATTAACGGCTCGGTGGACATGCTCCAGTGGCTGTCGCAACGATTGGCGATGCCTTACGTGAGCGGGCCAACTGGCGACCTGGTATGGGGCAACGCCATTCTGAGCCGTTACCCCATTATAAGCGCCGAAAACGTGCCGATTCCACCCCGGTCGTTGTTGTTGCTGCGGGGCTACGTTGTGGCCGAGATTGACGCCGGCCGGAGTACCCTGCGGATTGTTAACACCCACCTGCACCATGTTGAGGACGACAGTGTTGTTCGCCAGGAGCAGGTGCCGGCCCTCCTGGCCGGCTGGAACGGCGCGCCGCGCACTGTTATTATGGGCGACCTGAACGCCACGCCCGATTCCCCGGAGATGCAGCAGATAGCCGCCGCCGGATTGGTAGACGTAGCCGCGGCCGTGGGCACGCCGCCGATTTATACCTACTACGCGGCCGATCCCAACCGCCAGATTGACTACATCTGGAGTACACCTGACCTGGCCGCCAGTGACTTTGCCATTCCGCGCACCACCGCCTCTGACCATTTGCCGATGTTCGTGACGCTGACGCTACCTTAAAGCGATTCGAGATTGGAATTCGCCAGCCACGCACCCAATGTGGAGGGCCCTTTTAACATCCAATTTACTCTCCGGTACGTATATTTAATTGGAAACGCCACGCTAGCCCGTTAGAGACTACCAGCCGTTCCGTCTGAACTGAGAGGAGCCACGGGCGCTTACTTTAATAACCTCCAGCGATGTAGGGAGAGAAAAATGGCCACTCTCTATCTGTCACAGCTTGCGGTAGTTACCCATTGAGAAAATAAGCGGGATATGCTAAGATTTGGATGATTCCAGCCGCAGTACAGCACAATAGAAATCAGTGAGAATGAACGTAGGTAGATCTACCGTTCATATTTATCTATGATGCTTATTCATAGGGAGTTGAACACGACAACTTCGGCGGCCGTGGCTGGAAACAGCCACCGCAGGAGCCTACCCATTACTTGTACCGGCAACTGGCATAAACTGGCATACTGGCATTTTGATTGGAGGTGGCCGGGGTTGGTTCCAGCCCTCACTGGAAACCAGCCTCAGCGGAAGGCCGGCCACGAGCATTGTAGAAAAGGTATGGAGGATTATTCCGTGAAAAGCAAGCGTATTGGTAAAGTTTTTGTCCCTATTGGCTCACTGTTGTTGTTATTGGCGCTGGCTAACATGGCCGGCGCCAGCAGCCACCGGCCGGCGGCGCCAGCGTCGCAGCAGCCGGGCGGCTTTCGTTATTTAACCGGACCGAACGAGGGCGATCCGCTGGAAATTGCCCTCAACTATCTGCACGAAAATAAGGAGGCGTTGGGGCTGACGGCGGCCGACCTGGCCGACCTGGTGGTTACCGACAACTACCGCAGCGATCACAATGGCGTGACGCACATTTACCTGCGGCAGCGGTACGCGGGTATCGAGGTGTTCAATGCCAATATTAACGTGAACGTCGCCCGGGATGGCAGTATCATCAACCTGGGCAATAGCTTCATCGCCAACGCGGCTAATCGGGTGAACGGCACTGAGCCGGCCCTTTCGGCAATCGCGGCCGTCGAGGCGGCGGCCGGGCACCTGGGGCTGACGTTGACCCGGCCGCTGACGGTGCAAGAGGAGCGGGACGGGCCCGACCGGGCGGCGCTGTTGAGCGACGGCGGTATCTCACTGGAGAGTATCCCTGTCCGGCTCGTCTACCAGCCGGCCGGGCGCGGCGAATTGCGCCTGGCCTGGAACGTGGTCATTTATGAGACCAGTGGCCAGAACTGGTGGGATATGCGCGTAGACGCCCAAAGCGGCCAGGTCCTGGACCAGGTGAATTGGATTGACGAGGAGGAGTGGGCGGCCAACGAAGCGTTGGCTTGGACCGCCGGCGCGCAGAGTGGCGGGCCGGCCGGCCAGGGTGACAGCCCGGAGCCGCCAGGCCCCTCCCTGGTGCCGAACAGCTACCTGGTCTACGCCATGCCGGTGGAGAGTCCCAACTTCGCCGTACCCGCCCCGCCGGCCGATGCCCGGACGACGGAGGTGGAGCCGTGGCTGGATGCGCCGACGGCCTCACCGCTGGGCTGGCACGCCACGTCGAGCATGTCCTGGACAAACACGCAGGGGAACAATGTGGACTCGCACAAGGGCACGGTTCGCTTTGAATGCGGGGCGACGCTGGAATGCGACCCGCCGCTGGACCTGACGATGGAGCCGACGACGGCCGACAACGTCAACACGGCCACGGTCAACCTGTTCTACTGGAACAACATTATCCATGACGTGACCTACGAGTTCGGCTTCAACGAGCCGGCGGGCAACTTCCAGATTGACAACTTCGGCCTGGGTGGGCTGGGCAACGACCGGGTGAACGCCAACGCCCAGGCGCCGGGCAACTGCAACGCCAACTTCGGCACGCCGCCGGACGGCAGCCCGCCGACGATGAACATGTTCCTTTGCAGCAATACCAGCCCCAGCCGCGACGGCGACCTGGACGACCTGGTCATTGTCCATGAGTACGCGCACGGCATCTCCAACCGGCTGACGGGTGGACCGGCCAACGTCAACTGCCTGAACAACGCCGAGCAGATGGGCGAGGGCTGGAGCGACTGGCTGGGCCTGCAATTGACGATGGAAGTAGGCGACGCCGGCACGGACTCACGAGGGGTGGGCACCTGGCTGTTCGGCCAGGGGCCGACCGGTCCGGGTATCCGGCCGACGCCCTACAGCACGAATATGGGCATCAACCCGACGACCTATGGCGACATCGGCGGGCTGGCCATCCCGCACGGGGTGGGCTACGCCTGGGCCTCCATGTTGTGGGAAGTGATCTGGAATCTGATCGGTCAGCATGGTTTCAACACCAATTTCTACGCTGACTGGAGCACGGGCGGGAACAACCTGGCCATGCAGTTGATTATAGACGGGATGAAGCTGCAGCCGTGCAGTCCGGGCTTTGTGGACGGCCGGGACGCCATCCTGGCGGCGGACATGGCCCTGACGGGCGGGCAGAACCAGTGCCTGATCTGGGAAGGGTTTGCCAAGCGCGGGTTGGGCTTCAGCGCCAACCAGGGTAGCTCCGGCAGCACAACCGACGGTACGGAAGCCTTTGACCTGCCGCCGCTCTGCTTGCAAACGTTAAAGGTTATCAAGTCGGCCGATCCCGACCCGGCCGTGGCCGGCCAGCCGTTGACCTACATCTTGCGTGTCCAAAACGACACGAGCGGCACGCTGACCGGGGTGGCGCTTAGCGACGCCGTACCGGCCCAGACCAGCTACATTCCCGGCTCGGCCAGCGACGGCGGCAGCGAGAGTGGTGGCGTGGTCACCTGGCCGAGCATCACCATGCTTTCCGGCTCGGTGGTGACGCGCACTTTCCAGGTCCTGGTCTCGGCCGGGGCATCGTCCATCGTCTACTTCGCGGACGATTTCGAAAGCGGATTCGGCAATTGGTCTATGACCGGTCTGTGGAACGCAGAAAACGAGGCCGATAACTGTGGCTCGTTAATTGACCCGTTCCCCAGCCCGACCAACGCCGCTTACTACGGCCAGAACAGCACCTGCACCTACAACAATGGCACCACGAATTCTGGTAATCTCCAGAGTGTCGCGGCGATAGACTTGACCGGCGCGGCCGAAGCCGAGCTGAGTTTCTGGAGTTATGAAAGCACGGAGAAACTCAGCCCCTACGACGCGCGCACGGCCGAGGTCTCGACCAACGGCGGTGGGTCGTGGACAAGCCTGGGCACGCTGACGACCGAAGACGTCTGGTACGAAAAGCGGTTCAACCTGACGCCCTACGTGGGCAACAACGTCCTCTTGCGCTTCCGCTTTGACACCGTAGACGGCGTGCTGAATGACTTCTTTGGCTGGATGGTAGACGACGTCCAGATCCTGGACGAGGCCGAAATCAGCAACACCGCTTGCGTGGTGGCCAACGAAGGCGACAATGCCTGCGACACGATCATTACCCCGGTCGAGCCAGGTGGCGGCGGCGGCGACGCTGACCTCACCGGCTTTACGGCCGATGGTTTTACGACGGTTACGCTTGACTACACCAACGCCAGCGGCCCGTTTGAGGTCAACTTCTATCGCTCGGCCGACGCCATCTTTGACGCCGGTGACACGTCTCTCTCCCCGCCGGTGACGGTGACACCAAGCAGTCCTACGGGGTCACAAAATCTGACCCTGGGTGTGGACTTGAACCTGGTGCAGTCGGACGATACGCTGGAGTATTTCCTGCTGGCGGTAACCGACGGGTCAACGGCCGTGTTCAGGGGAGTTTACCATTACCCGGCTGGCGCGGTCTTTGTCCACGGCGACGATGCGGCGGCCGATAGCATCACGGTTAGCAGCAGTGGCTCGTCCATTACGGTTAACTTCAACGGCACGCCTGACAGTTACAGTAGCACCGACGTGACCGGAGTGCGCATCCGCACCCACGGTGGCGCAGACAATGTCAACGCCTCGAGCCTGGCGTCGGCCGTGGCCACTGCAATCTTGGGCGGCGCTGAGAACGACACGCTGACCGGCGGCGCGGGTATGGACTGGATGGACGGCCAGGCAGGCGACGACACGATGAACGGTGGCGGAGGCGACGACACGCTTTCCGGCGGCCTGGGAGCAGACAGGCTCTCTGGCGATGCCGGGAATGATACGTTGCACGCTAACACGGCGCCGGCGCCCACTTGCAGCAGCGACGGGGCGAGAGACCGCCTGACGGGCGGCGCCGGTACGGATGGCGCATCCTATACGCCGGGAGAGGACAGGCTTAGCAGGGTGGAAACGACGATTGCTACCTGTCCGTAAGAATAGCTGTAAGCTGTAAGCTGTCAGTTATCAGTTATCGAGGTTGGCCTGGCCAACCACTATCAGTTGTCAGTATCGTTCGCGGTGGGCTGTTGTTCCCGTGAACGCTTGCCAGTAGAAAAAAAGGCCGTTGCCCTTCCAGGCAACGGCCTTTTTGTGGGGAAGGCGACCCATTGCACGAATGCGCGACCACCTGATTCATCGTTACTTTGGCGTTGACTACGACATTGTTTGGGATGTAGTGAGCCGTGAAGTTCCCGTTCTACAGCGGGAAGCCGAAAAAATTATTGCCGCACTTGACGCCCAAAATGGCTAAAAGAAAACAGGTAACCAGAATTAGCCCATCTGGCTACCTGTAGTGTGCGGCGGGTGCGAGTCAACACCGCCAACCTGATTGGGGTGCCGAAGAGCAAGTTTACAAAAGTTAACCTACATTTTAGCCAAAGACCATCACCGGCCGGACTTCGACGGCGCCTTCGAGCACCGGCAATTTTCTGGCCATTTCGAGGGCTTCGTCTATGTCTTTGCAGTCGAGAATGTAGAAACCGCCGAGTTGTTCTTTGGTTTCGGCAAAGGGGCCGTCGGTGACGAGGACGCTTTTACTGCCCTGGAAGCGAACGGTGCGGGCGGCGGCCGTGGGCTGGTGGGCTTCGCTGCTGGGGTCCATCCCCCGCTCCGTGGCCTCGGCGCCAAAGCGGTTGTGGGCGATCATGGCTGCTTCCCAATCGGCCGGGGTGGCTTCCTGGTAATATTTCTCATCTTCGTAGATTAACAGAGCAAATTTCATGAACGATTCTCCTTTGTAAGTAGCTGTAAGCTATAAGCTATAAGCTTTTTCGTTCACCGTGGTGGGCGGGCGGTAGCCTTGCCCATGTGAACGCCTGCCATATTTTTTTCAGTAGGTGAAAAATTCACATACACACTCCTGGGATAGAATAGGAGGCAAGTCAATGCCCAGCTAAACCAGGAAAAGTGACAACGTGGCGAACCT
>JAKEFB010000112.1 GCA_022616275.1 Chloroflexota bacterium | reverse complement strand
GGCAATCCGGAGACGACGAGCGGGGGCAACGCGCTGAAGTTCTACGCCTCGGTCCGGTTGGACATTCGCCGGGTGCAGAGCATCAAGGCCGGCAATGACGTAGTTGGCAACCGGACGCTGGTTAAGATTAAAAAGAATAAGGTCGCCCCGCCGTTCATGGAGTGCGAGTTCGACATCATGTACAACGAAGGCATCTCCAAGTCGGGCGACGTTCTTGACCTGGCGATCAACTATGGCCTGGTTGATAAACGCGGCGCTTATTTCCGTTACGGGGAAGCGATGTTGGGCCAGGGCCGGGAAAACGCCAAGACCTTTCTGGCTGAAAACCCAGCCCTGATGGCTGAGCTGGAAAACCAGATCCGCCAGGAAGCCGGTCTCCCTCCCCTCGCACTGCTCGAAAATTTTATCCAAACGCCCGCATAATTCGAGACAGTGACGAACTACCGGCTTTAGCAGACGTCTTACCTTCTGGCCCAGGTGGGCAGAAGTTTGTTGGAATGAACATCAGACTACAAAAGTCCTGGCAGACTTTTGTAATCTAATACTGTTAACGCCTGTCCGAAGCCGTGGTAGTGTTTACCACGGCTTTTTTGCATCTACCATGAGAAAGATTACGGCGCTTACACCGCAAAAACGGGACAAGGAACGGGTCAACGTCTACCTGGACGGCGAATATGCCTTTGGCCTGGCCTTGGTAACGGCCGGCTGGCTGCAGGTGGGCCAGGCGCTGAGCGACGAACAGATTGCCCGGCTGCAAGCTGACGATACCCTGGAAAGGGCTAAACAAAGCGCCTACCATTTTCTGAGCTACCGGCCACGTAGCCTGGCCGAGGTCCGCCGGAACCTGTTGGACAAAGGTTTCGACGACGCCGTCGTAGACCAGGCGCTGGAGCGCCTGGCCGAGTTGAACCTGGTGGACGACCAGGCTTTTGCCCGCTATTGGGTTGAGCAGCGGGAAACGTTTAAACCGCGCAGCCGCCTGGCCCTGCGCCAGGAATTGCGACAAAAAGGGCTGAGCCGCGAGGAAATAGATGAAGCGCTGGCAGATGTGGATGAACCGGCCGCCGCTTACAAGGCCGGCCAGAAAAAAGCCACCCAGTGGGCCCATCTGCCGGAAGCAGAATTTTTGATCAAAATGGGCCGCTTCTTACAGCGTCGTGGCTTTTCCTACGCCACGGTTGAAGATGTGGCTCGTGAAATTTGGGAAGGATTGCACAACCAAAACGATGAAACCGACCGAGACAGCGCGTAGAAGGAGAAAGTGGGATGAATTTACAATTTTGGATCGGCCTGGTAATCGGCCTGATCGCCGGTGGTGCGGTTGCCGGCCTGGTCTGGTGGCGGATGAGACCACGTACCGCAGCCGAATATGAAAAGTTAAGAGTAGAAACGACAGAAAAACGGGAGGCGGCCGAAAAAGAAGCCCAGGCGATTGTTACCGCTGCCCAGGACGAGACCAAAGAGATCCGCCTGGAAGCTGAACGAGTCATTGAGAAGCGCTATAAAGACCTGGCCCGCGCTGAAGAGCGTATTGACAACCGGCAGTCCGCCCAGGACAAACAGGCCCAACGGCTGGAAGCCCGGGAACAAGTGTTGAACAAGCGGCAGAGCCGGCTGGACAAAATGAAAAACGATCTGGAGACGCTGGAAAGCGAGCGGATGGTCGAGCTGCAGCGCATTGCCAACCTGACAATTGACGAAGCCAGGCAGCAACTTCTGGAGGCCGTCGAGCAGGACGCGCGCCAGGATATGGCCCGCATCATGCGCGAAGTAGAGGACAACGCCAAGGAAACGGCCGAAGAAAAGGCTCGTGAGCTGATTTCCCTGGCCATCCAGCGGGTTGCCAGCGAGCATGTAGCCGACGTTACTGTTTCGGTCGTGCCTTTGCCCAGTGACGAAATGAAGGGGCGAATTATCGGCCGCAACGGCCGGAACATCCGCGCTTTCGAGCTGGCCGCTGGCGTAGATGTGGTCGTGGACGACACCCCCGAGGCCGTCACCATTTCCAGCTTCGATCCTATTCGCCGGGAAGTGGCCCGCCAGGCGCTGGCCAAGCTCATCGTGGATGGCCGCATCCACCCGTCCCGCATTGAAAAGGTAGTCTCTGACGCCCAGGCCGAGGTCGAACGCAGCATCAAGGAAGCCGGCGAGCAGGCCACCTACGAGGCCAACGTTCACGGCCTGCACCCGGAAATTATCAAGATGCTCGGCCGGCTCAAATACCGCACCTCCTACGGCCAGAACCAGCTTCACCACGCCGTTGAGGCGGCCAAGATTGCCGCCGTGCTGGCTTCAGAGCTGGGTGCCAACGTGACTCAGGCCAAAATGGGGGCGCTGCTGCACGACCTGGGCAAGGCGATGGACCACGAACAGGAGGGCACCCACGCCATGCTGGGCGCCGAGTTCGCCCGGCGCTTCAACGTACCTCCCTCCGTCGTGAATGCCATTGCCTCCCACCATCACGAAGTCGAGCAGGAATCGGTGGAGGCTATCATCGTCGAGGCGGCCGACGCCATCTCTGGAGCGCGGCCCGGCGCCCGGCGCGAAAGCCTGGAGAATTACATCAAGCGCGTCCGCACCCTGGAAGATATTGCTACCTCGTTTGAGGGGGTTGAAGACGCTTACGCCCTGCAGGCCGGGCGGGAGATCCGCATCCTGGTCCGGCCGGGTGTCATTGACGATCTGGGGGCCATGCGCCTATCTAAAGACATTGCCAAGGCCATCGAAGACAGCATGCAATATCCCGGCCAGATCCAGGTTACTGTTATTCGCGAGACCCGAGCGGTAGGTTTTGCCAAGTAGTCCTTTCGTTACTCACCCGGCAGAGTAGGGAGGCTTGCCTCCCTACTCTGCTTCAAATTTCCTTTACACTCTCTTTACAATCGGTGGTTGCCCTGCTTTTTTGCCTCCCCTATAATTGCCACTCAATGTAGTGCCTTCCACCGGGCAGAACCACTCTGGATAATCCAGGCCGCTTGCCCCGTGCCAGGCACTGCCAGCACGCGTAGGATTTTGCCCATGAGCTTCACAGTTGGCACCACGGTTGGCCCTTACGAAATTGTTGAGGAACGGGGGCATGGGGGAATGGCCACCGTTTACAAGGCCACCCACACCGCCCTGGACCGCCACGTCGCCATTAAGGTGCTCCACCCTGGCTTTAAAAATGACGCCTCTTTCCTGCGCCGCTTCCAACGCGAAGCGCGGGTGGTGGCCAGGCTGGAGCACCCCAACATCGTGTCTGTCTACGATTACGCCGAACACGAGGGCTATCCCTACCTGGTCATGCGCTATATTGAGGGAGTCACCCTGAAAGAGCGGCTCAGCGAAGGATCACTGACCCAGGAAGAAATTCTGCGCGTGGCCACGGCCGTGGCCGAAGGGTTAGACTACGCCCACTCCCAGGGAGTCCTGCACCGGGACGTAAAGCCCTCCAATATCTTACTCACCGGCAACAAAGGCGTCTACATTACCGACTTTGGCCTGGCCCGCATCACCCAGGCCGGCGAGTCCACCATGTCCCAGGACATGATCATGGGCACTCCCCAGTACATCTCGCCGGAGCAGGCCAAAGGGGGCGTAGAGCTGGACAATCGCACCGATCTTTACTCTTTCGGCGTGATTCTGTATGAGCTGGTCACCGGCCGGGTGCCCTTTAACGCCGAAACCAGCTATACCGTCATCCACGACCACATCTTTACCCCACCGCCCAGGCCACGGGAGATCAATCCGGCCGTTCCCCCAGCTATGGAAAACGTCCTGCTCAAAGCCCTGGCCAAGGACCCCAATAATCGTTACACCACGGCGGCCGAGATGGTGGCTGCCTTCAAGGCGGCCGCGGCCGGGGGCCTGCCCCGGCCGGCTATCGAACCTGCTGCCCTGGACCCAACCCAGGCGACGACCGCTTTCCCGGCGGCTGTGGAGGCAATGCCCCTGGCTCCCCTGCCAGACTTGCTGAGCGAGGACACTCCCTCGTCAGATGGCCCGGACAACGGCGTTGCCGGCAACAACGCAGTTGTCGCCGATACGGTCGTCGCCCCGGTCCCGGCCGGCCCGATTGCCACTACGGCCGTATCGCCGGCCAGGGTGGCTACCCAACCCCGCCAGCGCCCCTTGTTCCTCATCCTGGGCGGGATCGTCCTGGGCATGCTCCTCTGCGCCGGCGCGGTTCTTGGGCTGAGCCGCCTCCAACGAACACGCCAGGCCCAGACCCGGGAGGCGACCCGGCAGGCTGTGGTGGCGGCCGATACTGCCACCGCCCAGGCAGCCATGGCGGCTATGGCCACGGCCGCTGCTGTCCCTACGCTTCCCCCCACTTCCTTACCCGGGCCAGCTATTCCCCGGCCGCCCCTATTGCCGACGCTGGACCGGGTACGCCCGGTGGAGGTCCTCGAGCCATTGGTGGCTGCCAATCCCGACAATCTAGCCTTGAAGAGTGAGCTGGCCCTGGCCTATCTGCAGGCCGGCCAGAATGAGCAGGCCAGGGAATTGTTCGAGGAGGTGCTGCAAAACGTGCGTAACCCTCTGGCCATTGTTGTCGCGGCCGAGCGCCTCATGGAATTGGGCCGCTTCGACATGGCCACGCTGTTCCTGGAAAACGGCCTGGCCCGTTTTCCTGAGGAGCGCACCTTGCAACACCTGCTCCTGATGAGCTACATCTTTAGCGAACAGGCCCCCGAAGTGGTCCTGGTTTTCCTGGATCGCCTGCCTGAGGACGCGGAAGGGAAAATGAACCGGAGCATTGGCGCCGTCTACCTGGCTTACCGCGGCGGCGATCTGCCGCAGGCCCAGGCTATCCTCGACGAAGCCCTGGCTGCGCCGGGCAGCCTCTACCGATCGGAATTGTATTATCTCCAGGGCCTGCTATTCCTGCAGTCAGGCGACAGCGAGCAGGCTAGAAACGCTTTTCAAGAGGCCCTGCTCAACGACCCTCCCACCTGGCTCATGCCCCACATTCGAGAAAGATTGGCCCAACTGGATGGTTAGTGAGTAGGCGAGTAGGCGAGTGGGCGAGTGGCAGGTGGACAAGTGACTCGCCAACTCGCAGACTTGCAGACTCGCCAACTCGCCAACTTGCAGAGTCTTAAACTGAGAGAGGAACCATATGCGCAAACCAATTATCGCCGGCAACTGGAAAATGAATAAGACCCTTGACGAGGCCGTGGCTTTCGTCCGCGACATCCGCCACGCGCTGCAACAAATCAGCACCGTAGACAGCGTCCTCTGCCCGCCCTTTGTCGCCCTGCCGGCCGTGGCCGAGGCCCTGCAGGCCACCCGGATTGGCGTGGGCGCTCAGAACATGCATTATGAAGCGAGCGGGGCCTACACCGGCGAGTGCGCGCCCAACATGCTGGCCCCCTTTTGCCAGTACGTCATCCTGGGCCACTCCGAGCGGCGGGCCACCTTTTGTGAAACAGACGAGGGCGTCAACAAAAAGATCAAGGCGGCGCTGGCCCACAACTTAACGCCCATCGTTTGCGTCGGCGAAAGCCTGGATCAAAACGAAGCCGGCCAGACTCACGACTTTGTTAGCGGCCAGGTCCGGGCAGCCTTCGCCGGACTTTCCGCCGCCCAGGCTGCCCGCTGCATTATCGCCTACGAACCAATTTGGGCCATTGGCACCGGTAAATCGGCCAGCGCGGCCGATGCCGGCCGGATCATTGGCCTGACTGTGCGGGGTACGATGGCCGATCTCTATGGCGAGGAAACTGCCCAGGCTGTTCGCATCCAGTATGGCGGCAGCGCCAACGCCAAAAACATTGGCGAGTACATGCAGCACCCCGACATTGACGGCGCGCTGGTCGGCGGAGCCAGCCTGAAACCTGAATTTGTCGAAATGATCCAGAGTACGGCGGCCGTCAAGGGTTGAATGGACCAGAACCTGATGCCCTTCCTGTGGGTGGGCCTGACCCTACCCGCCCTGTTGTTGATGCAGCGCTGGATTCACCGTCACCTGCACGGCGTAGCTTTTCTACTCACCGGCAACAAGAATTGGGCTGTCGTGCTCTACGCTCTGATTCTCTTCCCAGGTGTCTTGCTACACGAATTGAGCCATTGGTTAACGGCCAACCTCCTTGGCGTTAGAACCGGCGCTTTTTCCGTTATTCCTCGCGCCACGAGCGACGGCTCGATCCAGTTAGGCTACGTCGAGTATTATAAAACCCGCCACCTGGGACCGCTCCGGGAAAGCCTGATTGGCAGCGCGCCCCTTCTCGTCGGTACCGGCGTTACCCTGCTGATCAGCTTTTTTGTCTTTGACGCGCCGGGGCTGGCCGAAGCGGTGCAGGCCGGGGATATAGACGCCCTGACGCTGGCCCTCACCCGGCTGCTGTCCACCAACGATTTTTTGCTCTGGCTCTACCTCTTTTTTGCCGTCAGCAACGCCATGATGCCCAGCACGGCCGACCGCCGGGCCTGGCCAGCCTTCATTCTGTTCCTGGTCGTGGCCGGGGTGATCCTCTATGCCCTGGGGCTGCGCGAGATGCTCCTGACCGGCCTGGCCGGTCCTGTCGCCACCGTCTTTGGCTACCTGGGCCTGGCCTTTTCGCTAACTATCGGCGTCAACGTCGTTTTTATCTTTCTCATCTACTTTGTGGAGCGACTTCTCAGCCGGATAAAAGGTGTAGACCTGGTTTACGGCCAGGCCGGCGAGCCGGCCGGCAACCACCCGGCCGATAGTTAGCTATCAGCTTTCAGCTTATAGCTTACAGCCATGTCCTTAACCCCGTTACACCAGGAAGTTAACGCTTTACCCGCGTTGGTTCCTGCCCTGGTAGCCAGCCTGGCCGATGTCCTCGCTCGCCTCCCTTCTTCGCTATGCGAAGATACCCGGCGTGTCTTCCTGGCCGGCTGCGGCGATAGCCACCACGCCGCCCTGGCGGCCGAACTGGCTTTCGAGCAGTTGGCCGGCCTGCCCTGTGAGCCCATGACGGCCTTGCAATTCAGCCGCTACGCCGTCGGCTACCTGCCGGGCAGTAACCCCCGCCCAAACCTGGTCGTCGGCATTTCCGCCAGTGGCCAGGTCAGTCGCACGATTGAAGCCCTCGAGCTGGCCCGCCGCGCCGGGGCAACGACCGTGGCCGTGACTGCCGACCCGCAAAGCCCGCTGGCCCTGGCGGCCGAATACGTGGCGCCCGCCACCCTGCCCCCGTTACCGGCAGCCCTGGCCAGCCTGGTGATCCCCGGCGTGCGCAGCACCATCGCCTCCCAACTGGCCCTCTACCTGCTGGCCATCCGGCTGGGGACAGAGCGGGGCCACCTGGCGACCGTTACGGCCGGCCAACTGCGCCAGGAATTGGCCGGCACGGCCAGCCTGATGGCCGAGACCATCGCCGCCAGCGATCCGGCCGCAGCCCACCTGGCCCAGGCCTGGCTGGACGCCGGCCACTTCGTTACCTGCGGCGCCGGCCCCAACTACGGGACTGCCCTGTACAGCGCGGCCAAGCTCGTCGAAGCCAGCGGCGACCCGGCCATTGGCCAGGATCTGGAGGAATGGGCCCACCTGCAATATTTCGGCCGGGAAGTGGCCACGCCAACCTTTTTAATCAGCGCCGGCGGTTGGGACACCGACCGGGCGCTGGAAATTGCCACGGCCGCCAAACGCATCGGCCGGCGGGTCGCCGTCATTGCCCCGGCCAACAGCCCCCTGGCCCAGACGCCGGACAAGGACGCCCTGCTGCCCACGGCCGGCCCGCTGCGCGAATGTTTCTCGCCGCTCGTCACTGCCCTGCCGGCCGTCCTCTTTGCCGCCCACCGGGCCGGCCAGATGGGCGAACCGTACTTCCGCAACTTCGGCGGCGGCCGGCAGGCGGAGGGCGGTGGCGGCATCTCGCGCATACGCACCAGCCGGCGGTTAGCCCAGGTCCGTAAATAGGCAAGGTCAGGTGGATGGGGGAATGCGTCTCCACTTTGTCGCCGGCGGGGGGATGCGGGTAGATTACCTGGTCACCCACGACGGCCGGGCCGAGCTGGGGCTATTGGGGGGAAACGCCCTTTATGCGGCCGTGGGCGCAGCCATCTGGGGTGTCCGGGTGGGCCTGTGGGCCAGGCTAGGAGAAAATTATCCCTACGCCTGGCTGGACCAGTTGAAGCACACCACCCTGGACACGGCCGGCCTCAAGCGTATCCCTGGCCGCCAGGAACACCGCACCTTCTACGCCTATACCCCCAGCGGCCACCGCGACGACACCGACCCGGCCGGCCACTTCGCCCGCATCGGCCGGCCGCTTCCTCCAGAGCTGGCCGATTACGTCCATTCCACCCCCGGCCAGGACGACCCGGCCGCCTACGAGCCGTTGGCCCTCCGCCCGCAAGAGTGGCCGGCCGCCTACGAGAGCGCGGAGGCCATCCACCTTTCTCCCCTCTCTATTCGCACCCACCGGGAAGTTTCAGCCCACCTGCGCCGGCGAGGCATCCACCAGATCACCGTTGACCCCGGCGAGCGGTACATGGTCCCTAAGCTGGCCGGCCACATTCGCCGCTTTTTACCGCAGGTCACGGCCTTTCTGCCTAGCGACCAGGAAGTGCGATCCCTCTTCGGCCGGGACACCAGCCTGGCCCAGGCGGCCGAAACCCTGGGGCAATGGGGCGCGCCGCTGGTGGTCGTCAAGAATGGGGCCGAAGGGGTCCTCGTTTACGAGCCGGCCCACGGCCGGCTCACTCACCTGCCGGCTTTCCACCGGCCAGGCGACGGCCGGGTGGTAGACGTCACCGGGGCCGGGGACGCCTTTTGCGGCGGTTTTATGGTCGGCCTGGCTCAAAGCGGCGACCCGCTCCAGGCCGCCCGCATGGGGTTGGTCTCCGCCTCGCTGGTGATTGAAGGCTACGGCGCTTTGTACGCGCTCGGCCGGCGGCCGGAAGAAGCCCAGCAACGCCTGGCGGCTATCGGCTAATCACCGAACCAGCATATAAAAAGGGCGCTCCTGACAACGGAGCGCCCTTCAACTAACGATAGCCTTTCAGGCAGGTTTTGGCTATCAGCCTGAGCGGTGAATCAGGCCGGCCGCTTGCGGCGCAGGGCAACGGCCAGGCCGGCGGCCAAGACCACCGCCGCGCCCAACCAGACCGGAAGCAGGCCAACCGCCTGCTGGCCGCCAAACTCGCTCAACGAGACGCCGGTCGGCGGGACTACGTTGACGAAGGCGTCGTCGCTGTCGGTTGGTCCAGGACCAGCAGCAACTGTGCTGGTGACCACGGCCGTGTTGGTGTAGCTGATTGTGACGCCCACGTCCGAGCAGTTGTAGCTCTGGTTGGCGCCCGGGGCCAGCGAGGCAAAGACGTTGTCACAGGCCGAAACGGCCGCGTCTGACACCGTCACGTTGGTAAGCGTCAAGCCGCCGGTATTGGTTACGCTAATGGTAAAGTTGGCGTTGCCGCCGCTGACCACGTTCTGCGTATCGGGGGACTTAGAAATGGCCACCGAAGCGCCAACGCCATCAGTGAAGTCGAAGGTGTCAATACCGATGTAGTTGGAGTTAGCGCCGGTCGGGCCGCCGTTCTCGACGAAGTAGCGGAAAGCCAGGCGGCCGTTGGTCGGCGTGGGCGCGCCGGTGATATTGATCACGAATTGCGTCCAGGCTTCCGGATAGCCGCCGACTACATAGGTGGGATTAATGTCCAGCAGTAGCGTGGTGAAGTCGCCCACGTCAGTGGCCAGCGTGCCCACGTTGGTGCTGGCCCCGTTCAGGCTCATGCGTACCTGAAGCCGGTCAGGATAGGGGTTGGGTTGGGCGACAGTGCGTGTCCAGAAGGTCATCGTATCGCCGTCGTTCAGGTTCAGCACCGGCGTCAGCATCCAGTTGCTGATCGTACCCGTGCCGGCGGTGTTATTAAAGTTCGCGCCCAGGTAGGAGGTCGCCGCGCCTCCCTGGGCCGGGAACACCGCAGAGTTTCCCTGGAACCAACCGGTGACACCTAACGGCTGGCTGTTATTCTGACTGAACCAGCCGGCGCCCGGAAGGGTGGTAATGTCGTCAAAACCCTCACTCAGGTCTTCAGGGTCTTCAGCCGGCGGGGTATTGTCCGGCACTCCTCCTCTCGCCCCGTTATCGGGTCCATCGGCCAGGGCGACGCCCACAAAAAGCAGGCAACTCAAGGCCAGGGCGACAACCAATGATAGCTTGAACCATTTGGGTTGTTGCATGATTTTTCCTCCTATTGTTGAATTGAAAACAACATGCCCACTCTCTACCCCAACTAGAGTGGACAAAAGTGTCATTTAACCGCCACTCATCAGATACTTACCTGACACTAATATACCATAAAACCGGCCGTTGCCGCCAGGTTTTGATTCTTTCAAATTCTAACTCAGCCATAAAAAGACCAGGCGGCGCCAGAATATCTGGCGCCGCCTGGCCAGTCGCGCTGCTTAAGTAAACGAACGGGGATAATCAGCAGCAAACAGGCGCGTTACTCGCAAACTCGCAGCGACCTTTGGTCGCCACTCGCAAACTTGCACACTTCCCCTACCCGGCCGTTTCGGGCTTCTTTTCGGCGCGCTCGACCAGGATGCTGCAGTCGGTGACCAGGGCGGCAATCAGCCCCAGGGCCGAATAAACGGGCAGCAAGGCAATGCCAGCCAGGCCCAAGACCAGGGGGATTTCAATCAGGGTGCGGTCGTTCTTGTTCTTAATGACGATGCGACGCACGCCGGCTTCGTGGAGCAGCTTCTTAACCGTCTCCACCAGCTCTTCCCCGGCAACCTTGATTTCCTCAGTCCAGGCGCTTCCTGTACCCTCGCCGGCCGATCCGGCGCTTTCATCTTCTACGTGAATTCTTTCTTCGTCACTCATTTATGAATCTCCTTACTCTACACAACAGTCAACTTGACTATTTCTTATTCTTGACCAGGAGGTAGACTCCCAATCCAACCAAAACCACCGGCCACCACGGACCCAGGCTCTGGAAGATCAACAATTCAAAGACAACGGCCAGCCCCATAAAGGCCAGCAACATCCAGCGAATGAAGCGGTGGCCACTGGCGTGAATGCGGTTTGACCGGTCAAACCGCCGGGCGTACATCAGGCCGGCCGCCCCGGCCGCCAAAACGAGCGTCCAGCCATAAGCCATCGCCTCGCTGTGGCCGGCCAGGTCCAGCATAAAGAGCAGGCTGCCCAGGGCCGCCAGCGCCGCGCCTGGGGCAGCCAGGAACGACAACGAGCTTTGCTTCTCGGCCGTCGAGCCGTAGGCCGGCCACAGCAACAACAGCCCAATCATAACCGGCCAGAAAAAACCCATCAAGTCAATGTGAAACAGGTTCACGGCCAGCAGAACCAGCCCCCCGCCGATCAACAAGACGGCCGGCAGTGACACCTTTTCTCCTAGCCGGCCGACCTGCGCCTTAAATACCGTTTCTTCCGACATCTTTCACCTCGCTTTTTGTTGAAATCTTTGGTCCTTTACGCAACAAGAGAAAAAAGGTTGCAGGAGACGGGGGCAGATTGCCGCCCCGGCCGGGGCAGCGAACGTCCGGCTGGAGGTGGCGGTGGACCAGGTGGACGGCTGGCTGTTCTTTGACGACGTGACGCTGCGGCAGCAGTTGCCGGCCGTAACCGTGGAGCGGGCCACCTACAGCCTGGCCGGCCAGGCCATTGCCCTGCGGATAGAGAGCACGCCGGGCGGGACGAACGGGCTGTACTACTTCCACACCGACCACCTGGGCAGCAACAGCCTGTTGACCTATGGCCAGGGGCAAACCGGCCCAGGGACCCTTTTCCTTGGCAGCGCGGCCCGCTACCTGCCCTTTGGTGGCTACCGGGGCACGCCACCGACCACCAACCCGGCGCTGACCGACCGCGGATACACCGGCCATAAGCACAACAATGACCTGGGATTGGTGTATATGAACGCGCGTTTCTATTTGCCCGGCGTGGGCAGATTTATAAGTGCCGATACCATTGTGCCTGACCCGGCCAATCCACAGGCGCTTAACAGGTACTCGTATGTGCTAAATCGGCCGCTTGCGCTTATCGATCCAACGGGACATGGAGAAATTGATTGTCCAACAAATGATTGCAATTCTAACAGTTCGTCACCCTCAGAACCGCCGCAGGCAGACGACTTACCGGAGCAATTGGAAGATTGTTACATTAATCTAAAAAAGTGTGGTCTCCCAGATCGTCCTCCTGGTATTGAAGATGAAACGTGGAACACCTATGTAGCCGTATGGTTTGAATTACTGGGAACAGAATATTTATTACCTGATGGAAGGATAGTCGATCAATACCTAATAGCTCTAATAATTCGTATTGAACTACAAGGTGTATCAGGTATTCCGTATCTTGCCGCGTTGGAAGCTATATCAAATCAGTATGATGGCTGGGGCTGTGGCGGCGGTTGCTCATCTTTAGCTCAACAGTTAAATTGGCTTGATGCTATGCACGCCTGGCGAGAGCGTGATGGCAGCACCGTTTCGCTTAATGATTGTCCATGGTGTCTTGCTGATGCAGCACGGGCGATGAATAACTATAACGATAGTTACTCTGCTGAATCCTGGTGGTGGGCTAACCCTACCAGGGAGTCAGCGATGCATAAATACATTGAGCAATACGGCCTGAGCGGGACAGCCACTCCGGAGTGGAGGGCTGATACTTTAGGAGGGGCCTTCATTGTGGCATCACAACCCTGTACTGGCTGCAGATATTTTGTGGTCATGACTCAAGCACAAGACGCAGCATGTGCAAATATAAGCGGAGATGTTACTTGTAATGGTTTTCCTAAATCTATAATAGCAGATATTAGCAACTGATTGGAGCATAGGGTGATGATACGAAAATATCTTTCCTACCTACTCTTAATTACATTTGTCGGTATGGTGGTTGGTTGCACATCAAGATCAGAGGATCCTGGGGAGGTAATCCAAGCACCCGTCACTGAATTAACAGACGGAACACCTCCTGTTTCACCCGCAGTTATTGAAACTACAGCTACATACACAGTAACAACAACTGATGAGGAACTAACAGGCTCACTGACGCCGACAACTCCCTCGTCAGTGGTTGCTCCGACAACTGTACCGTCAGCTACACCACTAACAATTGAGCAACCAGTTGCTTGTTCAAATCTTCTTAACCCAACTCCTATCGAACGTGAAATTGGTTTGCCAGGCGTCCTGGGTCCGGTTTCTTCTCTCAATCCAACCTCCAATGACGTCTTGGTTAACCCTCGATTGCAGACCATGTTGGTGGGTGGGCAGCCATTACAGGAGCGCGACTTTATACCTCTCCAAGATTTGGCTGAGATAGGTTTCTCACCTGACGGAAAGTGGTTCGCTTACCAAACATTTCCTGGTAATTCTGAGGGAGAACTGCCAAATCCTTATATCTCTTTGTTGTCTTCTCAGGGAGAAGCGGTTACGACAACCATTCCATTATATGGAGAAGATACAAATGGTTATTGGTTTAGCAACTGGATCAACAACGAGTGGATGCTTCTTCAATATCACCCATTCTCTCAGCAAGCAGCAGTATCCAGCGATACCCGGCACATCATTTTTAATCCTTTTACTGGTGAACGTCGCGATGAGTTCGTGAATAGCTTACCTTATTGGAACAGGTGGACTACTGTTTATTTTTCACCTGACATAACACGTGCGGTTTTCATAAGTGATGCCGGTAGTGAAATAGGAACTTCAATTGTTTTGTGGGATGTAGAACGGCAAACCGTACTTTGGAGCATGCCATATAGTGGCATGAGATATGACGAAAGCTATTTGGGGGGTGGAACGAGCGGATTTGGTCAAACGGCTTTCTGGTCGCCTGATAGTGCCGTGTTTGTCTTTACAACGGGAGAACCATTAGAGAGTAACAGTTTTCAGTACGTTACCTATGTGGTTGATCGAGATGGCCAACAGATTCAAGAGTTGGTTACATCATTAAGTCGGGAGGGTAACACAATCAATGGCGGGATCTGGTCTCCAGATGGTCGTTATATTGCCTACATCAATAGTTGGACAACAACCCTCCTCTTATATGATTTTGCGCTCAATCAAGCCATTGAACTGTGTGCCGGACTTTCGCCGTATGTCAGCACCGTAGCTTGGTCGCCTAATAGTAGATTTCTAGCCTTTTTGTCAACAGTAGATGACCGCTCTCAGCTGTTGGTATTGAATATTTACACCGGGGAGATCATGACCATTGGGGAGGCTCCGTATTTCTTCTCCGCATGGGTGGCAAATGAAGACTGGTTAGTTGCTGCACCATAAAACTTCTTTGAACACAGCCATACTATAGAACGATCTGAGTGTGCCTGCTTGGCAAGTAGAAATTTACCAGAATAACGGCCTCCTTTATTTTCATACCGACCACCCGGGTAGCATCAGCCCGTTGAGCCGTGGCCAAGGTCAAATAACCCCAGCTACCTGGTCCCTGGCAGCACAGTCTACTATCTGCCTTTTGGAGGCTACCGGGGCACGCCGCCAACCACCAACCCGGCGCTGACCGACCGCGGATACACTGGCCACAAACATAATAACCTGGGAAGCGATGACCTGGGGCTAATTTACATGAACGCACGTTACTACTTGCCTTATATTAACCGGTTCATCTCGGCCGATCCAATTGTACCAGACTACACCAACCCACAAAGCTTTAACAGATATTCCTACGTTTTGAACCGGCCGCTCGTCTTCACCGACCCTACAGGGCATAAAGAATGTGGGCCATTGGATGGTGAACTCTGCGAGGTTGACGCGCCTCCACGTGAGCAAACTTTACCACCTGGTGTACTTCCTTCACAAATGCCAGCAGGCTTGACTGAGGACGGAGAAGCAGCGTGGAACGGTCTACAAGCAGTTCAGGCGCAAGAAGGCTGGTGGGGAAGCAGACTAGATGCTCGAGAAGCATTGATTTTGCTCATAAACCACGAAGTGGGTTACAACATATACGATTCTGCCCCAAGAGATGTCATCATAAACCAATATAATGCGTACTGTTCAGCCGGACCTTGGTCTGTTAATTGCTTGAATAAGTTTTGGGGATACTCCCAACCTGTCAGAAAAGGTGCTTTATCTGGTGATGGGAGTGAGCGTTTACCTGCAATAGATAACCTTGTTGCCGCATTAGCTGATGGTATCTTGAATGGCACTGTAAAGGCAGAAAACGAAAACCTGTTTCACTATGGTAATGCTTTGGTTGACGCTACGGCACAAGAACTTTACAGGCGCTATAAGGCTGGAGATCGTACTTACGCTTCCTATCTAACGGTGACGTATTGTAACGGCAATGACCCCTGCAATAATCAATTTGAGGATATTACGGGCGTCTTTGTTGTACAGACCACAGATCAAAATAACTGCACCGGTACCCTTCAGGATTGGATATTCAAAGAATGCAATTAGGAAGCTGATTGGAGCTTGACGGTGTTCTTTAAGAAAGAGGTTGCTATGTACACTATTCGTAGATGTCTGCCGCTAATGGCACTGGTGATATATTTTACAGCTTGCTCAACCCAGCCACCCCGCAATAGTGGGGAGCCTGTAAGCTCAAGAACTCTACCGCAAGGCACTCCTGATGTATCTTCACTTACGCCTTTAGCTACAGCTACAGGGGTCGAAACAGCAAGCGAAACTGTCGTGTCAAGTCCGGCTGCCACTCCCGAACCAAGTTTTACACCAACTCCTACAGCGCCATCTCCTACTCCTATAATCGCGCCTGGCGTTGTATTGCGAACCGAGTGCCCCACTGTGATTAATTCCGACTCACCATTGTGGTCGGATGGGAGCATTCTTTTTAGTAAAGGAACAATATGGAGCGATGCTCAACCCCATGATATTGCTGAACAACCGGGTGTCTGGGCGGTTTCAGTAAACGGCGAAATGCCGGGTTTAGTTTTTGAGTCTACTGCCGGTGGATGGATTTCACCAGATGGCTCACTTTTTATGAGTACAAAACGGGATACTGAAAATCTGACTCTAGAAGTTGTTTTCTATAATCTAACAAACGATGAAGAATATCGTTTGATGATTCCGTATGATTTCAGATTTCAGGGTTGGTTACCAGACGGGCGCGCCCGATTTGTAAGTGGAGTTGAACGAGTACTGGGTGCAGGTGAAACATTGGAAATCCTGACTATTGATGCGATTAGGCAAACGAGTGAAAGTGTTACAAAGGAGCTTGAATTACCAGGCTTTGCTTTCGATGATTCCGAGGTCGAAAGGTTTGGCTTGTTCTATGGTTACGACGCTTTAGACCCCACGGGCCAGCTTATACTATACTCAGTTCAAAATGATGGCGTCAATGACTTTGAAATACGGCTGCTTAATCTTCAAACAGGGGAGGTTATCTGGCGACAAGACACTTTATATTTGAGTAGTTCTTCGCCGCAGTGGTCTATAGATGGAAGCCGTGTTCTGTTTGACGTAAGTGTACCTATTACTGATACACGTAATTCCTGGAGTAAGATAATAAGTCTGAGCCGTAATGGACAAGTAGAGGAATTACCTCCACAGCCGTTTCCTTTTACTAGCGAAGGGGAACTCAATGGTTACTCCCATTCTCCTAGCGGGAGGTATATTCTTTACATCGCCGTAGAAACAAATGTGCAAACCTTTACGGCAAAAAACCGCGCCTTTATTGTTGATACACTAACCTGGGAGGTGAAGGAGGTTTGTTTACCTGAAGCTACGTTTGTAGCGCCTATTCCTGCTGGTATCAATAGAGAAGGATACTGGTTGCCAGGCGATCAATTCGTCTATCGCCTTATGGCTGAAAGAGAAGGACAGCTTACGCATTCTTTATATATATTGGATATCCCTACCTGGGAGACACAACTTGTGTTTGAATCTGAACCGGGCTATGGAGTCAATATTCTTGGCTGGACACCTGTAGAATTTCCCAGATCGTGAGTCACCCGGTCAATATTAAAGCGATAGGAGTAATACCTGGTGGTCGTTCTTTCTTTTGGCATTGCCCAAAAGAAAGAACCAAAGAAAAGGCTAGGCTCCCCTCCCCGCAGCTTTCATTAGGGCAAAGGTGGTCCCTGTTCCATTTGCTTTGGGAAACCGTTCACCGAGTCTGTCAGCGCCTCAAGACCCTGCTGCAATTCAGCCACCACGGCCTGCTGGCTCTCCGTTAATGGGTCCGCTTGCAAGGCAGTGACCAACCTTAACAAATGAACGGCATTACCATTGACGCTTGCGCCGTGACCATTTGTACCGTGATATTGGTCGGTCTTCTGGGCCAAGTTAGCCGCCAGCCTTTCTTCAATCACCGCCATCGCCGCAAAGTAATCCCTGGCCACCGTCTGGTCATGGACACGGGCATAGACCATCGTTGAGTTGAGCCGTTTGTGACCCAACAAGACCTGAATCGTCGTCACCCGGCAGCCAGCATTGAGCAATTGGGTCGCAAAAGTGTGGCGCAGCATGTGGGGCGTTACCTTCACCCCCGCTCGTTCACCGGCCGCCTTCATCCGGCCGCGCAGGAAATCCTTACACAGCGGCCGGTGGCGGTAGAGGAAGAGGTGGTCGCTCTGGCCGTCGCCGCGCACCGCCAGGTAGGCTTGTAGAGTGGTAACAGCCGTCTCGGTCAAATACACTGCCCGGTCTTGCCTCCCCTTGCCTTGCCGCACCATCACCTGCCCTTGCGCCAGGTTCAAGTCAGCCAGCCCCAACTCCTCCACCTCGCCCAACCGCAAACCACCCTGCCACATCAAGTAAAAAGCCGCCCTGTCTAACAAGGCATTGCGTTTCTGAACCGGCCCATCAGCCTGCACTACCCGCTGCTCCAGGTCAGCCCGCAGCCGGTGGACTTGCTCATCGGTCAAAAAACGAGGCAGCGCATCCGGCTCTTTCAGCCCCGAAATGGTTAGCAAAGCCTGCGGTACAGCAAAATCCCTTCCTTGAAGAAAGCGCAACGTACCAATCCAGGCCCGTAATTCCTGGTTAATCGTCTTGGGGTTGGCCCCGGCCGCCAGCCGCTCGTCCAGGTAAGCAAAGATATAACTACGCTTGACGTCGGCTATCGCCTCAATAGGGTAATGGGCAAACAGCCAGCGCCACAACTGGCTATGGGTCGCCCAAAAGCGAAGAATAGCCTCGTCCAATCGGGCCGGCCGCCAGTTGGCCTGCCGTAAATGCTGGTAATGGGTCAACGCCGCCACCAACCAGTCCGGCAACCCATCGTGATAGCGTTCCACGTTGACCCCGGCCCGGCCGGGGAAGCTAACCGCCGTCTCCGATAGCCCCCGCTCCTGACACAGAAAACGACGAAAGCGATTCAGACCAAGCTGGCATAACTTCTCCCACTGCTCTGTCGGCCGCTTGGCCTTGACAAAGGCCATGGCCCGTTCCAGGTCGGCCGCCAAATCCAGTTGCGAATGGGGCTTGAGATTCAGCCCCAACACATGGCCGGCCATCGGCAGGTAGAACATGGCAATGGAACTCTGACCCGCCCCATCTTCCACTAGCCAGACCAGGTAGCGTTCTAAGAGTGCCACGTTCTCAACCGGCCAGGCCGACGGCGGCTGCGGCACGACCACTCCGGCCGGCAAACGAGATTTCCGGCTGTTGCGCAGACTGGCGGCATAACGAACAACGGCCGGTAAGGAACTATCTTTCGACCTAAACGCGCTCATTGCCACCCCTCCAATTACCGCGCCGCTGCCTCATAGTCCGCCCGCACCTGCGAGTCGTTGGCCGCCACGTAAGTCTGCGTCGTCATCAACCAGGCATGGCCCAACAGCTTTTGGATGCTCGTCACCGGCACCTCGGCCGTCACCAAATCATTAGCAAAGGAATGGCGCAGTTGATGAGCCGTCAACGTCAGCCCGGCCGCTTCCCGATAGCGCATCAGCCGCTTGTGAATCGCCGTGGTGGACATCCCCGCCCCCTGGTAGCTGAGGAAGACGAATTCGCTTGTCTTGTCGCCCGGCCTCCCCGCCAGGTAAAGTGAACCCCATTGTCAAGACCACAAATCGGCAAAAATAAGGTGG
>JAKEFB010000111.1 GCA_022616275.1 Chloroflexota bacterium | reverse complement strand
CGCCAGGCCGCCGGAGAAGATAGCGAACGACACGCCAAAGACGGCCGCCACAAGCCCCGCTTCCAGTTCCCCCAATTGCGGGCCACCCATAAAGAAAATCATGTTGACCCCCGTCATCCGGCCGCGCAGGCGGTCCGGCGTGCTTAACTGGCGGATGGTGTTGCGGATCACCGTCGAGACGGTATCGGCCGCCCCGGTCAGGGCAAAGAAGACGTAAGAGAAGATAAAAACGGTTGAGATGCCGAACAGGGCTGTGGCCAGGCCGTAAACAGCCACGCTAACCAACAAGATAACTCCCTGGCGCTTAATTTCCCCGCGCATGGCCAGAACGACGCTGGTAATGACCGACCCGACCGGTTGGGCGGTGGCCAGCAGCCCGTACCCCTGGGCGTCCAGGCCCAGGAGGTCGGTGGCGACAATGGGCAACATCGTCCGGGCCGAGGAGAAGAGCGTGGCTACAAAGTCCAGCAGCATGGTGCTCCAGATGATGCGCGAGCCGTGGACGAAACGCAGCCCCTCGACCACCGACCGCCAGTTCAGTCCTGTCCCAGCCGGGCGGCGGGCCTCCCCCCGGTAGTGCATCAGCAACAAAGCGACGATGACAGCGCCAAAGGAAACGGCGTTCATGGCGTAAACCAGCCCCACGTTAAACCGGCCGACGAGCACGCCGGCGATGGCCGGGCCGACGATAGAACCCACGTGCCAGGTCAGGGTATTTAGACTGACGGCGTTGGTCAGGTGATGGGCTGGGACGAGGTTGGGAACCAGCGATTGGCGGGCCGGGTTGTCGAGGGCCTGGGCGGCCGCGCCGGCGGCCGTCAGCAGGTAAATGGCCACCAGGCTGTCCCGGCCGGTCAACGTGAGAACCGCTAACAGGCCGGCAAACAGGGCGGCCGCGCTTTGCGTCCAGAGCAGCAGCCGGCGACGATTGTAGGTGTCGGCCAGCGTCCCCCCTAACAGGGCAAAGATGACAATTGGGATCACCCGCACCAGCCCCAACGAGCCCAGCCCCAGGGCGTCGGCGCTCACTTCTATTTCCGACCCCAGGAAAGAGAGAACGTAGGATTGTCCGCGTAGCAGCTCGAAAACGTGCCAGTTCACGGCAATGAACTGCATTTCCGAGCCGATGGTTGAGATCAGTTGTCCCAGCCAGATCAGGCGGAAGTCACGATGGCCAAGGGCAACGAAGCGGGGCGGCCCACCGTTGGAGGGTGTGGCTGTGGTGTTGGCAGGCACGAAAGATTTTTTCTACCGTCAGCAGGTCAGAGGGGTTGGGTTATTGGTCATTCTTCAGGCGCTAAATAACCAATAACCAATAACAGAATATTACTGTTCGTCGGTTGCCGCTGGTTGCACCTGTTCCCAAAACCAGCGCGGGGCGCGCGTTTTCAGCTCGCCGGCCCGGCTCATCACGGGCTTCAGGCGCGGGTCGCCGGGCAAGAAGCCATCGCAGTGGACCATGCGGTGGCCGTGGCATTCCAGCGCCGTTTCGCTGGTGCGAAAACAGACCGTACATATGTAAAACCGGCATTGTGTGTCAATCATGGCCATCATTCTTGTTTCGCTGCCTGGCCCGGCATTGAATGCAGGAAAGGTTATCCCTTCCAGTTACGTCCTAATTATAAACGAATTTACATTAATTTGGAGTTTGTGTTGCCTGTTTTACTATTGAGGTTTGTTTTCTTTATACCTCTACGCCAGCCAGGACAGCGCGTACCTCCGGCCGCTCCAGGAACGAGGCCCGCAAATCAGGCCGGCCGGTATGGTTGGCGATGAAGTGAATGTACCCGGCCGCCTCCCGGAGCAGCGCTTCGGCCGCTGCCAGATTGCCCTGCCGGCGCTCCAGTTGGCTGAGAGCGGCCAGGATTAGCCATAGGGTGCGCCGCGAGACAAGCACTTCGGCCGCGGCGCGGGCCTGCCCCAGGACCTGGCGCGCTTCTTCCCATTGCCCCAGCGCCAGGAGCGCTTTTCCCTGTAAGTAGAATGCATCCGGTCGCAAGGCGTAAACCCCGGCCGAGACCAGTTCAGTCGCCAAGCCGGCAGCGAGCGCCGCCGCCTTTTCGTGCTCCCCACTGGCCAGCGCAATTTCGCCCCGAGCCAGGGCCACACCTACCCACATCGGTAATAGAAAACCAAGCTGCTCTTTGTAATGGTGGTAATCTTCCAAACCATCCAGCACGGCCGTGGCCTGGTCTACATCGCCTTGCAGCACATAAAGGCGGGCCACGGTGGCCAGCGGCCACGGTCGGAGCAGCGGCGCTTTTTCCTGCGCGGCCTGGGCCGCCGCCCGAGCCAGCGCCAGGCCACGCTCCACCGCGCCCAGCAGGCCGTAGACCCAGCCCAGGTCGGCGCGAACAAAAAGAAGGATAGAAAGGTTGCCGGTTGGTTCCCCCAGGACCAAGCCATTTTCCATGACGGCCATGGCCTGGTCTATTTCGCCCCGGTCCAGGTAAGCCAGACCGACCATCATGTGGCTGTTAGCCTGGGCATCCACGTTATTGCTGGCTTCGCCGATACGATAGGACTCTTCGGCCGCAGCAATCGCCTGATCGTACTCCCCCAGGATCAGATAGGTAACGGAGGTGCGGGACAGGTTTTCAGAGAAGAGTGGCTGGTTCCCCAACTCACGCCACAATTCCCGTCCCTCGACCAGGATGTCGTGCGCTGTTTGCCACTGGTTGTTGCTGGCATAGGCATACCACAAGTCGTGCAGGGTGAAGGCCATGAGTTCACGTAAGTTCAACTCACGCGTTATGGCCAGCGCCTGTTCGCCATAAGCAATCCGCTCGGCCAGGCTGCTACCGGGGATAAACGTGTTGACCAGCATCAGGTTCCATAGAACCCTGGCCTCGGCCGCCCGGTCGCCCAGCTCGTGGGCCAGAGAGTGAGCCTTTTCCAGCAACGCCTTGCCACGTAGCGGGTCGTGGACCCGGTTGACGGTGGCTCGAATGGTGGCCCGTCCCATCAACGCCGCCAGCTCCAATTCCCGGCAGCTCAATTTCCCGGCAATGGCCTCCAGCTCCCGGTAGTTGTCCAACGCTTTCTCGTACTCGCTGAGTAGTTCCAATGCCCGGCCGCGCTGGTTATAGAGGCGTAGGAGCAGGGCAGCCGCTTCGGCCGGTTCCAAAGACTCGTCCCGGACAAGCGCCAGCGCCTGGCTGTAATGGTGAACCGCCTCCGCGTTGGCGTAGATGGCCATCGCCCGGTCTCCGGCCCGGACGAAATACTCTCCGGCCCGCCGGTGGGCGCCGGCCGCGGCAAAGTGGCGGCCGAGTTGAGGAGCCAGCTCATCCAACCGGTCCGGGTAGAGCCGCTCCAACGTTTCCCCGGCCGCCAGGTGCAGCCGCTTACGGTCAGTCTGGAGCATGACCTCATAGGCCGCGTCCTGGATCAGGGCGTGGCGGAAGAGGTATTCGACTTCCGGCCGCTGCTGAACCAGGCGGATGAGACCGCCGGCTTCCAGGTAAGTCAGGCGCCGGGTTGTGGTCATAGGGTTATTGGTTATTGGTCATTGGTTAATGAATAACCAATAACCAATAACTTCTTTTAGAACGGATAGCCCTTCGCCCCCTGGACACCCTTCAGCGCCGAAATCTCGCCGGCCATATTATTCAGATGGGAAATGACCAGGGCATTCAGGCACCAGCCTACCGGTTGCTCGCCCAGCCCCACGTTGTTCAGGTCAACGATGCGGTCCAGGTCTCCGGCCGACAGCGAGGCGACGTAGTCGTCGGCCGCCTTGTACACCGCCTGGGCGTATTGCCGGAAGGCTGGCAGGTCTACTTTCACCCCCCGGGCCCACTCCAGTGTCATTTGCCATGCTGGCTGGCTGACGCCGGTCTTGCCGGCCCACTCGGTGGCAAAAAGAGGCGCGCCCCCCTTCAACACGGCGTTAATCATCGCGTCTTCGGCAATCACGCCGTGAGCGTAGAGCGCGCCCGCCGGGTTGGCAATCCCTGTTGGCTGCCACTCAGCCTGCTCGGCCGTCAGGTCGGCCGTGACCATCTCCAGCAGCTCGTGGCTCCATTGCAGCCCCTGGCGAGCAAATGAAATCGTATCCATACACTAACCTCCTTATTGATAACCTCCCGGAGGTTCAAGCGATGTCGCCGGGTCGCCCGGCGCAATCGCCAACCTCCGGGAGGTGCTATTGATAAGAACTCAGGCCATAACGATGTCTTTCCAATACCACCACTTGAAGGATGAGGCCCGGTATTTTTTCACCCACGGTTTGATCAACAGGTGCCACTGTCCATACGCCAGAGGCAGCACGGCCGCCTCCTCGATCAGGATACGGTCAGCCGCCTGGTACAACTTCATCCGCTCTGACCGGTCCATCAGTTGCCGGGCCTCGTCCACCAGGTCGCAGTACGTTGGGTTCCAACGCCGGTTGTAGAGTGGCGCCAGCCCGACCCGCAAGAAGTTGTCAGGGTCGGGGTAGTCGGCCAGCCAGACCATCCAATAAAACGGCGCCCGTTCGCTGCGGAGGCGGCGCAGAAAGGTTGGCCACTCCATCACTTCCCGGCCCAAAGAGATGCCCAATGTCTGGCGCCACTGCTCCTGCAGGTATTGGCCGACGAATTCAAAATTGTTGCTGGTGAGCAACGTAAGCGAGGGAAAGCCCTGGCCGCCGGGATAACCCGCCTCGGCCAGCAACTGCCGGGCCTGTTCGGGGTCGTAAGGCAGGGCCAGGTTGGGTGAATGGCCTGGTATACCTGGTGGCACAAAGCCGCCGGCGGCCGGCGAAAGCGTGCTGCGGGCCGTTATGTTGGCCAGCCGTTCTTTGTCAATGGCCTGGGCAAAGGCCCGGCGGACGCGGCCATCGTCAAAGGGAGGCTGGCCTGGGTCGAGGCCGGCGAAAAGCGTGGCCACCCCCGGCAGTTGTAAAAACTCCCCGGCGAACTGTTGCCGGGCCAGCTCTAGCCCGGCCGGTGGCAGGGTGCTGATGCTTAATACATCCACCTGGTCGCTTTCGTAGACGGCCGGGTCAACGCCCTGTGGCCCGGTTGGAACCATTTCAATTCGCTGGATATTGCCGGCCGCCCGGCCGCGGTAATCGGGATTGCGCTGCATAACCAGCGACTGGCCGGGTTGCCAGCTTTCCAGCAAGAACGGCCCATTGGAAACGATCCGTCCTGTCTCGGTCCAGGCCGGGCCGTGGACCTCCACGACGTGCCGGGGTATTGGATACGTGGAGCTAAAGGCCAGCAGGTGCAGGAAGTAGCCTGTCGGCCCTTCCAGCTCAACGACCAGGGTATGGTCGTCGGGGGCATAAATGCCCAGGTTATCGGACGCGGCCACTTCGCCCCGTAGAAAGGCCCTGGCCCCCTTAATATCTTGCAGATAACTGGCCGCCAATGAGCGGGTTTCCGGGTCCAGTGCCCGCTTCCAGGCAAATGAAAAGTCGGCCGCCGTCACCGGTACACCGTCGCTCCAGCGGGCGTCCTCCCGCAAGTGGAAAACGTACTTTTGCCCGCTCTCCAGCACCTCCCAGGCCCGGGCGATGGCCGGCACAAGATCCATTTCTGGCGTCAGTTCCAGCAACCCTTCAAACAACTGGTCAATGACTGTGCCGGAGAATAGATCGTTGCTCAGCGTAGGATCGATCGTGATCGGCTGAGCCCAACCGATGCGCAGCGTATGGGCCGGCCGGGCTGTGACTGCCGCCTGGGGCGCGCCGGCTCGCTGCCAGAGTAAAAATCCCTCTTCGTACGCCTGGCGCGACCGGGAAAAGTCCATCGCCATGTGGTAGACCTGGCCCAACTTCATCAGCGTCCGGGCTGCCTGTTCCAGATGGCCTTCTTCCTTCTCCAGCCAGACCACTTGCTGGTAGTGGTCAATCGCTTCCTGGTAAGCGTACAGTTTACGGGCGCCGTCCCCGGCCCGTAGCAAATAAGTAACGGCCTTGCCCACTTCTCCGGCTTCGGCAAAATGGCGGCCCAGGCGAGGGGCCAGCTCGTCCGGCCGGTTGGGATAGAGCTGTTCCAATACCAGGGCCACGCGCCGGTGCAGCCGTTGGCGGCGCAGGCCGCTCAAGCTCTCTCGCAGCGTGGCTGGAATAAGGGCGTGGGCAAAGGCAAATTTTGGATCGGCCGCCCGCCCCTGGTGGACCTGCTGGACCAACTGGGCCCGCTCGGCCCGTTCCAGGGCGTCAATGAGCGTCTCTTCGTCCAGCTCGCTGATCGCTTTCAGCGTGGCAAAGTCAAATTCCCGCCCAATAACCGCCGCCAGTCGCAACGTTTCCTGGCCCCCGGCCGGCAGCTTGCCGACGCGAGTCTGGATGGCCAGGCGGACGCTTTGGGGGATTTCCATCTCTTCCATGGCCGGCCGTTGCCAGCGGCCGCCCTCGCGGTAAAGCTGTTCTGACTCGACCAACGCCTTGCACACTTCCTCAATAAAGAACGGGTTGCCTTCCGTCTCGTGATAGATGCCATCCAGAAATTCCGAGGTAATCTCCTCGGCAAACATCGCCGCCAGCAGCTCCCGCGTCTGCTCACGAGTCAGGCGGGGCAGCTTCAACCGGGCGGCCAGCCGCTCCCGGTTGAAGTCCAGCAAAACCTGGTGGAAGGGTGAGGTGTCGTCCAGCTCTACTTCACGATAAGTGAGCACCATAAACAGCCGCAAATGGCGCGAGCGGCGGGCCAGGTGGCGAAGGAGAAAGAGCGTGCCGCTATCTGCCCAGTGGGCGTCGTCCAGGATCAACAGGAGAGGCCCCTGGGTGGCCAGGGCGGTGCAAAGGGCGACTACGCTATCAAAGAGTCGCTGCTGCTCAGCCTGGGGATCCAGCGCCGGGTTGGGCGGCAGTTCCGGGTAATGGCTGCGCAGTTCAGGGGCCAGGGTAGCCAGGTCGGCCAGGAAATTGTCCGGCAGCGGCCGGCCATTCCCGGATGGCAAATGGGCCAGGCCAGCCCGAATGATTTGAGCGATGGGCGTGTAGGGCGCGCCCCCTTCGGCGTAACATTCACCCAGGAGCACGACGCCCCGAGACAGCTCGGCCAGAGTCACAATTTCCTGGGTCAGCCGCGTTTTGCCGATGCCCGGCTCACCGCTAATCAACAAGGCTCGCCCTTCGCCGGCCGTGGCCTGCCGCCAGAGGGCCTGGGCTTCGGTAAACTCCCGCTCCCGGCCGACCAGACGGCCCAGCGCCAGCCGGTCCAGCAACAGGACGCCCTGCTGCATGACCGGCAGCGACCCGGTCGGCCACTCGCCGGTGGCCAGCCGCTCCAGCGCCTGCCGGACCTCGGCCGCCGACCCCGGGCGCTCTTCCGGCCGCTTGCCCAGCAGCCGGACAATCAGCCCGTCCAGCGTCGCCGGGATAGCGCTATTGAACGTGCTGGGTGGGACGACTGGGGCGTGAATGTGTTGGGAGAGAATGGCGACCAGGTTCTCTCCTTCAAACGGGGAACGGCCGGCGGCCAGTTCATAAAACATTACCCCCAGGGCGTACAGGTCGGACTGCAGTGAGGCTGCTTCACCCATCAGCACCTCTGGGGCCATATAGTTAAAGGTACCCAACAGCGTGCCCTCGGTGGTCAGGCGGGCCCCGTCCGAAGTTCGGGCCAGGCCAAAATCCATCAGCTTCACTGTCTGGCTGGCGGTGACGAGGATATTTTCCGGCTTCAGGTCGCGGTGAATGATGCCGTGGGCGTGGGCCTGCTCCAGCGCCAGGCAGACCTGGCGAATATAGACCAGGACGTCGTTGAGCGACAGCCCGCTGAAGTGGCGCAGCGAGCGCCCCTCGACCAGCTCCATGACGATGAAGGGCGCGTCGCCGGCCCGGCCGGCGTCGTAGATGGCAACGATGTTAGGGTGGTTCAGCCGGGCAGCCGTCTGCGCTTCGTTCAGCAGCCGGCTCTGGCCCTCCGTGCCCAGGCCGGCGGCCGAAAGGACCTTCACCGCCACCGGCCGACCCAGGACGGTGTCATACGCCCGGTAGACGATGCCCATGCCGCCCCGGCCGAGTTCAGCCTCCAGACGATAACGATCTTGGATAGTAGTGCCGATCAAACCCTAATCTCCGCCAATCCCCACGGTACATGAGAACAGTGCCGACTCAGGAATTCTATTTTACCCCTGATCGAGCGCCTTGCGCACGGCCGGTAGGCTGAGAAAAGAGTCCTGGAGGTTCAGCCCGGCCAGCGAATCGTGGCGGGCGACCAGCTCCGGCGGTAGGGTAGTTGGCGTGTGGCCGGCCGTGAAGGCGATCACCTCTCGCAACTGCCGGCGGAAATCGCGAGTGGCGGCTACGTTGTCAACCTGCTCCTCAAGCTGGACTAACTCTTCCAGAGTGAACCATAGCAGGCGGCGTGAGCCACAGTTCCTGGCCTGCACCAGCGCCTCAGCCAGAGCGCTGCGGGCCTCGTCAAGGCGGCCGGCGCCTCGCAGCGCCTGGCCTTTCAGGTAGATGAATTCGGCCAGGTAAAGACGAAGACCAAGCTGCTCAAGAATAACCTCCCACGGCGCCATCTCTTGCAAAATCGCTTCGTAGTTGCCCCTGGCCAGGTGGAACCGGATCTCCACCCGGCCGACAAAACCCTGCGCCTGGAAATCAGATGGGTCGGCCTGTTGCCGGGCCTGCTGCAGCAGCATTTCTGCCTGGTGATCGTTCCCGGCCAGAAGATGAGCTTCGGCCAGCGCCGCTAACGGAAACGCCGGGTAGCCGGGTAGAATTTCTTGCGCCAGGCCATGCGCCTGGCGGACCAATTCCAGGCCCGGGCCTGCTGCGCCCATATTGGCCAGGAAGGTGCCTAAAATGGCCGGCGCAGTGATCCTGACCACCGCAAAGCCGGCCTGGCCGCCCAAATGAAAAGAGCGCGCCAGCGCTTCGATTCCGGCGGCTATTTCGCCACGCTCCAGGTAAGCCTGGCCAGCCTGCAGCAGGCTGTAGGACTGGCCCCATAAGTTACCGGTCACCGTGCTAATCTGGTGAGCTTTCAGGGCATATTCCAGGGCCTGGTCTACGTTACCACTGATCAACAACAGGTCGGCCGAACCGGCCAGGTTGTCAGCCTGCATAGGTAGGTTGCCCAGCTCCGGCAAGGTCTGCGCCAGACGAACCAGGCCGGCCGCTTCCAGTTGGGTCAGGTGGCTCCGAATGCTCATGGCTCGCTGGATAGCACCACCCGCACCGCCGGACTGGCCATAAAGGAAGCCCGGAGCCCGGGCGAGCCGATGTGGCTGGCGATTTCCTCGATAATCTGGCCGGCCTGCCGCCACAACGCCTGGGCCTCGGCCGGGCGCTGGCGACGCTCTTCCATTTCGGCCAGGCTAGCCAGGATGGGCCACAGGCTGGCCTGGGCGCTGCGCGCTTTGGCCGCCTGGCGAGCGGCTTCCAGGGTTTGATAGGCTTCATTGCTGCGTTCCGGGTAGCCGGCCGCAAGGATGCGGCCTTGCAGAAAGAGCGTGTCGGCGAAGAAATAGTACATGCCGTTGTTTTGTAGATCGGCCGACAACCCTTTCGTCACAGCCAGCGCCCGGTCATACTCCCCCTGGGCCAGAGCCGTTTCCCCCTGGGCCAGGGCGGCTCGAATCCACAACGGCGGGGCAAATCCCAATTTTTGTCTCAGGCTGCGGTGGTCTTCCAGTTGGGCAGTAATGGCGGCTGCCCTGGCAACCTCACCGTTGAACAGGTACAACTGGGCCTGGACGGCCAGCACCCAGGGCAGGAGAAGAGCAAATATTTTCTGGCTAAATTGATAGCTTTGTTCCACCATGGTAAAACCCTGGTCGAGTTCTCCTAGCAGGCCATAGATCAGCCCCAGTTCCACCCGGGCCCCAACCGCCGTCAGAACATTACCGGTCTGATCGCCCAGGATAATAGCCTCGTTAAAGATGGCGACAGCTTCATCCACCCGGCCACGGCTGAAATAGGCCAGGCCGATGAGCGAGCGGCTGATGGCTTGGCTTTCAATATTGTTGATCCGTTGGCCAAGTTGAAAAGCCTCATCTGACGCAGCGATGGCTTCTTCCAGGCGACCCATCGCCAGGGTCACCAGCGCCGAGCGGCTCAAATTCTCAGCCAGCAAAGGCAGGTTGCCCAGTTCGCGCAATAACTCCCGCCCTTGCCGGCTGATAGCTTCGGCTTTGTCCACCCGGTCGGTTGTCAGGTAAACCATCCACAGATCGTGCAGCACCAGGGCCTGCAATTCGCGCAGGTTGAACTGCTGGGCCAGGGCCAGCGCCTGTTCACCATACGGCCGGCCGGCCGCCGCTCGCCCGGTAAAGACGTGGAGTAGCAACAGGCACCACAGGACTTTCGCTTCGGCCGCCAGGTCGTTTCGCTGGCGGGCCAGGGCCAGGGCTTCCTCGGCCAGGGCCTGTCCTCGCTGGGGGTTAATGGCCGGGTTTTGCGTCGAGCGGATAATGGCCCGGGCAATCAGGGCATCCAGCTCCATCGCCTGGTCGCCCCGTTGCCGGGCCGCGGCCTGCATCTGGCGGTAGTTGGCCAGGGCTTCCTCGTAACGGCCACTCAATTCCAGCGTCCGGCCGCGGCGCTGGTACAGGTAGCTAAGCTGTTCGCTATAAATGGCCACTGTCTCCCTGGCAATGATCTCCAGGGCCCGGCCATAAAGCCCGGCCGCTTCTACGTTGGCGTACAGCCGGGCGGCCGCGTCTCCGGCCAGCGTGAAATATTTTAGTGCCCGTTCGGTGTCCCCGGCGGCGTCAAAATGATGGCCCAGGACCGGGGCGACTTCGGCCAGTTGGTCGCCGTAGCTGCATTCCAACGTTTCGCCCACTGCCTGGTGCAGCCGCCGCCGGTCGGCTTTCAGCAGCACGGCGTAGGCCGCGTCCTGTACCAGGGCGTGCCGGAAGAGGTATTCCAGGTCAGGCGCGGCCTGGATCAGGCGAACCAGGCCGGCCGCTTCAAGCGAGGATAACTGGTTGGTCAGATTCATTCAGGTGGACGGTCGGGCCAGGCGGGGTGGCCGTGGCTCCGGCCAGCTTCCTTAACTGGCGGTCAATCCAGTTGACGTAATTAGGAAGACGCATACTCTCAAATAGTTGCCGGGCCTCCTTCATCAGCCGGGCGGCCTGTTCCAGGTCTTTCGCCTCGCCCCGCGCCAGATAGGCGCCGGCCCATTGTCGCAGCGTCCAGGCTTGATACCAACGTATGCCCATCCGCTCCATAATGGCTACGGCCGCTTCATAGGCGGCCATCGCCTGAGGCCAATCACCCTCGCCTTGAGCCACGCTCGCTTCAGCCAGCCGGAGGTAGCTGGTGTTAAACGGACTGGGAGCCTCGCCTAGCCGGGCGCGAACCTCCTCCAATTGGCGCGTCGCCTCGGCCGGCCGGCCCTCGTAGGCGTAGACAACAGCCAACAGGCAGGCTGCCCACACGGCCCGGCTATCATGGTCGTCCCAGGCCACCTGTATCGTTTCAGCCAAGGCTTTTTCCGCCTCGGCCAGGTCCCCCAGCTCTAGTAGCGCCTCGCCCAGGTAAAAGCTGGCGTTACGCAACTGTTGCAGTTCGCTCCGCTGGCGCATGTCGTCCTGGAAGGCGCGGAATTGCTCCAGGGCCTGGGGCCACTCACCGCGATAACGCAACAACAGGCACTCGGCGTGGCGCAGGCTGAAACCGCCGGCAGCCATGCCCGTACCGTTTTGCAAAAGCTGGCGCAGGTTTGGCAACATTTCTTCCACCAGGGCAAAGTCGCCCAGCCACAGCGAGACGTCGGCCACCTGGCTCATGACAAATAACTCTTCCGAAGCGCTGCCCCGCCGCCGGCAAAAATCGCCGGCCCGCTGGTAATATTCGCGCGCCCTGGCCAGGTCGCCGCTTTCTTCAAAGGAGTTGGCCAGGTTGTTATAGGCCCGGGCGGCCGTTTCCAACAACCCGTTCGCTTCGGCCAGGGTGGCCGATTGCCGTAGAATCGCTTGCGACGCCTCCGGCGTATGGCCGGGCAAAATACCCAGGGTGGCCAGGGCCTCGGCTTCGACTTTCACTGCCCCCAGTTGCCGGGCCATGGCCAGCGCCCGCTGGCAAAGGTCGAGGGCGTCGTCGGCCAGGCCGTTGAAGCGCGAGGAGCGGGCGGCCTCGTGCAGCAGGGCGGCCATGCCCACGCTATCCGGCTGGCCGGCCGTGGCCGCCAACCCCTGCCGGCAGCAAGCCAGACTGCCGGGCAAGTCGCCGCTATAGGCCACGGCTCGCCCCAGCCGGGCATACAGCCAGCAGATCTGGTCGTCGGCGCCCTGCCCTTCGTATAGCTCAATGGCCCGCTGCCAGGTCTGGCTGGCCTCTTTATAGCGACTTTGCCGGGAGAGCGCCTCGCCCAACCGGGCCAGCAAGTGGGCTTGTTCCAGCCGGGAGTTACTGAGTTCCAGGGCGGAGCGGAGATGCTTTTCGGCATCCTGGTTGGCGTAAGCTGCCAACGCCCGCTCCCCGGCCTGGGCATAGTAGCCCCCGGCTCGCTCCCCGTCGCCGCCTTCGTTGTAGTGATAGGCCAGCGTTTCAAAGTCATCTGGCCGCAAGACCTCGACGGTCGCCGCCACCCGGCGGTGCAGGCGATGGCGGCGCAGGCTGCTCAAGCTCTCCCGCAACGTAGCCGGGATCAGGGCGTGGGCGAAAGTAAATACTTCGTGCCCGGCCCGCCTGGCTTCGGTAATGAGTTGGGCCCGTTCGGCCGTTTCCAGGGCCTCGATTAGGGTCTCTTCGTTGGCGTCGCTGGATTTCAACAGGGTGGCAAAGTCAAACTCCCGGCCGATAATGGCCGCCAGGCGCAGCACGTCCTGGGCTTCCTCGGGCAGCTTGCCGATTCGCGCCTGGACGGCCAGGCGCACACTTTGCGGAATTTCCATCTCGGACATGGCCGGCCGCTGCCAGTGGCCGTCTTTGCGATACAGCTTTCCCTCTTCGATGAGCGCCTTGCAGACCTCTTCAATGAAGAACGGGTTGCCCTCAGTTTCACGGTAAATGCCTTCCAGGAATTCCGGGGTAATCTCTTCCTGGAACATGGCTGCCAGCAGGTCACGGGTCTGTTCCCGGTCCAGGCGGGCCAGCTTGATGCGCGTCGCCAGCCGTTCGCGGTTCAAGGTCAGCAAAATGTCGTTGAGCGCCCGCGCCTCGTCCAGCTCCACTTCCCGGTAGGTGAGGACGAGCAGCAGCCGGGCCGAGCGCAGCCGGCGAGCCAGGTGGTGGAGCAGGAAGAGGGTGCCGCTGTCGGCCCAGTGGGCGTCGTCCACGACCACGAGCAGCGGCGCTTCGGCGGCCAGGGCCGTGCAAAGCGTCACCACGCTCTCGTACAGCCGTTGCTGTTCGGCCTGGGGATCCAGCATTGGATTGGGCGGTACGGCCGGGAAAAGGACCCGCAAATCGGGGGCCAGGGTAATCAAATCGGCCAGAACGAACTCCGGCAGGGACACTGTCCGGCCCTTCAACGTATGCTCGCTGAACGCAGCCCGGATGACCTGGGCCACGGGTGCGTAGGGAGCGCCACCTTCGACATAAGATTCGCCGATGAGGGCATAGCCACCGCTGACCTCGGCCAGCGTGGTCAGTTCCCGCACCAGGCGCGTCTTGCCAATGCCCGGCTCACCGCTGACCAGCAACACCTGGCCCTCGCCGGTCCGGGCCTGTTGCCAGGCAGCCTTGGCTTCGCCAAATTCCCGCCGCCGGCCGACCATCCGGCCGCGGACCAGGCGGTCAATCTGCGACGGCTCCAGGACCAGGTCCTCTACCGGAACAGCCTGGGCTGTGTCCAGTTGTTCCAGGACCTGCCGCACTTCGGCTACTGAAGCCGGCCGGTCTTCCGGTTGCTTGCTAAGCAGGCGCAGGATGACCGCATCCAGGGCCGGGGGAATCTCGGCGTTGTAGGTGCTGGCCGGCACCACCGGCGCATGGAGATGTTGCGACAGGACGGACATCAGGCTGTCGCCGGCAAACGGGGGCCGGCCGGCGGCGAGCTCGTAGAGTAAAATACCCAGCGCGTACAGATCCGAGAGCGGGCTGGCCGGTTGCCCGACGATTAGTTCTGGGGCCAGGTAGAAGAAAGTACCGACAATTGTCCCCTCCTCGGTCAGATGGGGGGCATCGGCCGTGCGGGCCAGGCCAAAGTCCATCAACTTGACCGCCTGGGTGGAGGTAATGACGATGTTCTCCGGTTTCAGGTCGCGATGAATAATGCCGTTGTTATGGGCGTGCTCCAGGGCGGTGCAGATTTGCCGGCCAATAGCCACCACTTCGGCCAGCGATTGGGGGGCGTGCTTGCGCAGCGACTGGCCTTCGATCAGCTCCATGACAATAAAGGGTGTGGCGCTCTCTTCCTGGCCCACCTGATACTCGCCGGCGTCGTAGACGGCGACAATGTTAGGGTGGTTGAGACTGGCCACAGCCTGGGCTTCGCTCAGCAGGCGATTCTTGCCCACCGTCCCCAGGCCGGAAGCGGACAGGACCTTGATCGCTACCTGGCGATTCAACAGCATATCCTGGGCACGGTAGACGACCCCCACGCCGCCTCGGCCCAGCTCGGCGTCAATCCGGTAACGGTTTTGCAGGGTCGCCCCAAGCAAGGTATCAGACACTACGCAACACCTCCTCCAGGACTTTGACCGAGAACTGCCGGCCGATCACTGAAGCCACCCGTAGGGTGTGCTTGACATCGTCCGGTAGCCGGTCAATGCGGGCCAGGAGCAGCCCTTGCAGGTTGTCGGGAATCTCGACGTTTTCAATCTCCGCCCGGGCTGCCCAACGGCTGTTCTCTTTGACAATCGCCCCCCGGTCAATGAGCATGCGGATGACTTCCTCGACAAAGAACGGGTTGCCCTCAGCCTTCTTGAGGATAAGGGCACGGATGCGCTCCGGCAGGGCCTCGATCTCCAGCAGGTTGGAAATGAGCTGGCGGCTTTCCTCGTCGGACAGTGTGTGCAGGTTTAGTTCGGCCAGGCTGGCCCCCAACTGCTCGCGGGCGGCCGAGGCCAGCTTCCAGCCGGGCGCGTCGTGGTCCGGCCGGGTAATGAAGCAAAAGAGCAAGGCTGTTTCCGAGACCAGGGGCAGGAGCCTGATGAGCAGCTCCGTGGAGGAAGGATCGGCCCAGTGGATGTCCTCAAAGACGAGCACCAGCGGCTGGCGGGCGGCCAGAGCCAGGATCAGCCGGCGCAGGGCGGCCAGGTATTGCGACTGCAACGCCTGCGGGTCGAGCATCCGGATCCGTTCTTCGGCTTCGCCTTCCAGTTTCAAGGACAGCAGGTGGCCCAGGTAAGGATAAACGTCCATCGCTCCCTCGCCAAACAGCTCTTCGCTGAAAGCGATCAGCGCCGTCCGGGTTTCCGGTTCGCCGGCCCCGGCCGGCACGCCAATCAGCGAGCGCAGCAGGTCAATCAACAGGTGGTAGGCCAGCCCCTGGCCGTAGGACAGGCAGCGCCCCTCGGCCCAGCGCAATGGCCGGCCGGCCCCCGGCCCGGAGGTGACCTTGCGCCACTCGGCAATCAGGCGGCTCTTGCCCAGGCCCGGCTCGCCAATGACCAGCGCCGCCCGCCCCAGGCCGGCCTGCACGGCTTCGCTCAACTTCATCAGGATGGCCAGCTCGGCGTCCCGGCCGACCATCGCGCTTTCCAGGCCGGCCAGGCCGCGCACCCGGTCCGGCTGGGCTTTGTGGCCCAGCAGCTTGTAAATCTGGATCGGCTCACTTTTCCCTTTGACCTGGATCGGCTCCAGCTTTTCAAACTCAAACAGGGGCGCGGCCATGCGGTAGGTGTCCGGCCCGACCAGAATTTCGCCCCGCTCGGAGGCCGATTCCAGGCGAGCAGCCAGGTTGACCGTGTCGCCCATGACCGAATATTCGCGCCGGCCCTGTGAGCCAATGCCGCCAGCGACGACCAGGCCGGTATTAATGCCGGCGTGCATACCCAGGTTGGTATCATACTTTTCGTTAAAGTCGGTCAGGGCGTCCATCATCTCCAGGGCGGTGCGCATGGCCCGCATGGGATCGTCTTCGTGGGCCGTCGGCGCGCCGAAAAGGGCCATGATCTCGTCGCCGATGAATTTATCCACCACCCCTTCATATTTTTCGACAATCGGCACCAGGTGGTCAAAACAACTGTTCATCAGGCTGCGGACCTGCTCCGGGTCCATCTTCTCCGACATGGCCGTAAAGCCGGAGATGTCGGCAAACATCACCGTCACCACCCGCCGCTCGCCGGAGTGGCCAATGGGGCTGGTCCGTTCCGGCGCGGCGACCGCCGGCGCCGCCAGCGCGCTGCTAACCTGGTGGCCGCAATTCATGCAGAACTTGGCCCCGGCCGGCAACGCCATGCCGCATTGGGCGCAGGCCAACGGCAGCGCCGTGCCGCAGTTCATACAAAATTTAGCTCCAGCAGGATTTTCTGTCTGGCATTGTGGGCAATTCATGGAACTCTCCTACCTATAAGTAATGAGCAGTGAGTACATCAAAGTAACTCATTGCCCATTACTTGCGATTGGTTAAGCCAATCGTCATTCATCGTTGAATATCATAGCATGGCCCACTGAAGCAACCAATAGGTAATGAGTTGTTTTCAGCCCTGGCCGGAGCAAGGGAAAAAGCAATAACTGACATTTGCCGCCCTTTGGGCTTGGGCCCGTCAGGGCAAAGCCTGCCGAGAGTAAACATAGCTTACTCCCGGACAGGCGCTTTTTCCAGCCCAAAAACTGCTCAATTTTTGCTCATTTCCCGGGCGTTCTTATCAGGAACGCCTGCTGCTATAGGGTTACGGAGTCACCCTATAACAACCCTTGTTCCCAGGCCATGGCCAGCGCTTGTTGCAGACTGGTTTGGGCTGCCTCCAGCCGGCCGGCCTCCCAGCTTTGGACGGCCGCCTGGACGACCGCTTCCAGTTTCTGGGGCATCGGCTGCTGGTTGGGTTCCAGCAGGGCGCAGACGTGCTCGATAGCCTGGCGCGCCTGGCCCTGCTGCAGAGCCGCCCCCACCAGCGGCCAGCGAATTAGCCCTTCAAATGGGTTAGGGGTCGGAAAACTATTGCTGATTTCCAGGGCCGTCTGGCCGTGCCGTTCTGCTGCGGCCAGGTTGCCTTCGCGCCAGGCAGCCCAGGCCAGGTTGGACCAGGCAAAGCTGAGCCAGGGCCGGGTTTGTGGACTTGTGGCCACCACCAGGCAGCACTCTACGTACTTTCTAACGTCCTCTACCTGGCCGCGCTTCCGGTAGATAACAGCCAGGTAAGTCAGGCACCAGGTCTCATACAACGCGTCGCCTGTTCGTTCGGCGATGTCCAGGGCAGTTTGTAACTGCTTTTCGGCCTCAGCCAGCTCATTCCGCCAGAGATGCCCGAAGCCCAGATTAAATCGAGCGTTGGTGGTTTCGCGTAGATCACCCGATTCCTCGGCTGCCGCCAGGCCCGCCTGGATGATGTCCAGGATTTCTTCGGAAAAGACGTAGCGGTCGCGCTTGGTGAGCATACCAGCCAGGGCGTCGTAAAAGCGAGCCCGTAGCGCCGGTGTCGCGTAACGTTCTACCAGGGGGCGAGTCCGCTCGGCCAAGCCAGCAATGGCCGGCCACTGGTTCTGCCAGTAATAGACCAACATCCGGCCGACCTGGACCTGGAGCCACTCCTGCCACCAGGCCGCGTCTCGGGGTGATGTTTCTTCCAGGGTTGCCTCAGCCGTATTGTAGGCGTCCAGGGCCAGTTTGTGCTGGTAACAATCCCTGGCTATATCGCCACTTTTTCGCTGCAGCCGCGCCTGCCAGAGTGGGTCGCTAGAAGGGACAGTGGCCAGGGCCTGCCGGTACTGTTCACCGGCCGCGCCCGGCTGGCCCGTCACCCCCAGGACGTCCCCGATTTTTTCCGCCAGTTGGGCCGCTTGTTGGCAACGGCCGGCTGCCGCTTGGCCTGCCAAGAGCAGCCCCCGGTTATAGAAATCAATCGCTTCCTGGTTGGCGTAGACGCTGCGGGCCAGGTCTCCGGCCAGCTCCAGGTAATAGATCGCCTGGTCGTCGCTCCCCGCCTGCTCAAAGTGGTAGGCCAGCAAGGCTGCCTGCTCGCCGTCCAGCGCCTGGCCAGCGGCGAGCGTTTCCAGTAGCTGGGCAATGGCCAAGTGTAACTGCTGGCGGTCCGTTTTCAACAAGGAAGTATAAGCCGCTTCCCACACCAGGGCGTGCCGGAAAAGGTACTCCACCTCCGGCCGCGCTGCCAGGCGGATGAGGCCGGCGTTCTCCAGGTGATCTAAATGCCTGGTTGTAGACATCGCTTTTTCGTTATTGGTTATGTGTCCATACCCACAGAACTACACAACGACACTTCGATAAAGGACGGTAGCAACCAGCCCCACGGTATACGCGGTGGCGTAATAGATGAACAATGGCTGCCGGCCGGACCGCCACAGCAGGCCCAGCGACAGGACGGCCAGCAAGACGATGACGTATAGGTCCAGGCCAATCTCTTCAAAGGCCAGATTGGCAAAAATGCCCGCGCCGATGAACAGGCCATTGAAAATAAGAAGGGCCACGTCCCGGCCGGCCACCGGCGCCCGCCAGGGGAAAAGGCGCTGGAACAGCAGCAAGGCGGCGTTGACCAGGACGAAGCCGGTAAAAAAGACCCAGTGGGAAAATTCGTCGTCGTTGAAAATGATGATGCGACACAGGTCGCCGGCCTGGTCGTCAGCACAGAAGCGGAAGTGCAGGTAGTTGGTGACCTCGTGGTCGCCATAGCTGGCCCCCAACAGGTAAACGCCAATAATGAAAGCCAGGTTCAGCGCCAGGTGAGTCCGGCTGTTCAGAGCCGGACTCTCGTATTCCAGCCACTTTTTCAGCAGGTAAAAGGCTACCAGGCTAATCAGCGGCAAAATGAGCATATTGTTCAGCTCTACCCAGCGCAGGAATTCGTTGCCGGCCACGTAACCCAACGTCCAGCTCCCCAGCCGGTTAATGGAGACCAGGATGACGACCAGCGCCTGCACACCTAGCAGCCCATGAAGGGGTTGCAGGCCGCGTTGAATTGTTGCCGGACTACCGGTCATAGTTTGAGCGGGCATATCTGTGTGCATATTTCCTCCTCTGGCACGATAGGCCAACGATACCCCGACCTGCCGCTCAATTTCCAGTTCAAAAAATAGTCACTTTCTGCTCATAACTACTCAGGCCATAGAGCTTCATGCAGAAAAATGGAGCGCCTAGAGTATTAAAGCTTTGTGTTCTCTCCAAGCAATCCTTGATTGCCCAATCCTTGATTGCCCAATCCTTGATTGCCCAATCCTTGATTGCCCAATCCTTGATTGCCCAATCCTTGATTGCCGATCTCTGTATTTCCTCTGTGTGCTCTGTGTTCCTCTAACCAATTTGTATCTTGAAAATTTTGTAGCTTGGGTTATAGTGGCAGTGGTATTGGTAACTTTGCGCTTGAAGCCAGTTAGGCGGGGTGGCCGTATTGGAATCGGAGGAAACGTGGCGTCACCTCTTAGTGATCGGCTAGAGGCGGCCCGTCGCCAGCGGTTTGTTGGCCGGGCGGCTGAGCAAACGTTGTTCCAGTCGGCCTTGACCGCACCGGAATTACCCTTTTACGTGCTCCACGTCTTTGGCCCCGGGGGAGTGGGCAAAAGTACCCTGTTACGCCACTTCTCCCGGCTGGCCAGCGAGGCTAACGCCCAGGTCATTCATCTCGACGGCCGCAACGTGGACGCCTCCCCGGACTTTTTTCAAAACGCCTTGCAACGAGCCATGGGCCTCGACCCGGCCGTGTCGCCGCTCCAGGCGCTCAGCAGCCCCAACGGCCGCTGGGTCCTCCTCATTGACACCTACGAGATGTTAGCCCCCCTGGACGGCTGGTTGCGGGATGTCTTTCTGCCTCAGTTGCCCGGCAACGTCATTACTATCCTGGCCGGCCGCAACCCACCCTCTATCGGCTGGCGGACCGACCCGGGCTGGGAAGCCATGATTCACGTCTTGCCGTTGCGCAACCTGGAGCCTGAAGAAGGCCACGATTACCTGCTGCGCCGCCAGGTGCCGGCCGACCAGCACCAGATGGTCCTGGAGTTCACCCATGGCCACCCCCTGGCGCTGTCATTGGTGGCCGACGCCATGGCCCAGCGCCCTGGGACCCGCTTCCAGCCGGAGGACGCCCCCGACGTCATCCGGGTACTGCTGGAGCAATTTGTCCAGAAAGTGCCCGGCCCGGCCCACCGGGCCGCCCTGGAAGCCTGCGCCCTCGTCCGGCTGACCACCGAGCCGCTGCTGGCCCACATGCTAGACATCCCCGAGGTGCTGGAGTTGTTCCAATGGCTGCGGGGGCTGTCCTTCATCGAAGCCGAGCGGCGCGGCATCTTCCCCCACGACCTGGCCCGCGAGGCGCTGACGGCCGATCTGCGCTGGCGTAACCCGGACTGGTACCGTGAGCTGCACGAGCGGGCCCGTGCCTATTACCTTTCCCGTCTGCAGCAGGGCAGCATCCAGGAACAGCAGCAAATCCTCTCTGAGTACATCTTCCTGCACCGGGACAATGCCCTGGTGCGCCCCTATTTTGAATGGCAGGAGAGCGGCCAGGTCTTTGCCGACGCCATGCGCCCGGCCGACCGGGAAGCGGTCCTGGCCATGGTCGCCCAGCACGAAGGGCAGCGCTCGGCCGAGCTGGCCGCCCACTGGCTGGATCGGCAGCCCCAGGGCGCCAGCGTCTTCCGTGACGCCTCCGGCCAGCCGCGCGGCCTGTTGCTGATGGTCAGTCTGGATAAGACCACGCCGGCCGACCGGGCCCTGGACCCGGCTATCGAGGCAGCCACGCGCTACCTGGCCCAACACGCCCCTCTCCGCCCCAACGAAACAGCCACCCACTTTCGCTTTTGGCTGGCGGCCGACAGTTACCAGGGCGTCTCCCCGATCCAGAGCCGTATTTTCATCAATATTATCCAGCACTATCTGACGACTCCTGGGCTGGCCTATACCTTTTTCCCCTGCGCCGATCCCGATTTCTGGGTCGAGCTTCTGGCCTATGCCGACCTGGCCCGCCAGCCGGAAGCTGATTTCACCGTGGACGGCCGGCGCTACGGCGTCTACGGCCACGACTGGCGGGTGACGCCGCCGCTGGCCTGGCTCGATTTGATGGCCCAGCGGGAGCTGGGGCTGATGGCCAGCGTCAAGCCACCCCCTCCCCAGGAACAACTCCTCGTCCTCAGCCGGACGGAGTTTGACGCCGCCGTGCGCGAAGCCCTGAAGGCGATGACCACGCCGGCCGTCCTGGCCACCAATCCCTTGTTGCGTTCCCGGCTGGTGGCCGAGGAGATGCGGGCCAGCGGCAAGGCCGAACGAACCGCCGCCCTGCAAAACCTGCTCAAAGCGGCGGCCGAAACGCTGCAAAAGTCGCCCCGCCAGGCCAAGTTTTACCGCGCCCTCTACCACACTTACTTCCGGCCGGCCGTCACCCAGGAGCAGGCCGCCGAACTATTAGACCTGCCATTCAGCACCTTCCGCCGCCACCTGGCCGCCGGTATCCAGCAAGTGACCGAAATCCTGTGGCAAAAGGAAGTCGGCGGGCTGGAAAATGAGTAAAAAATGAGCACTTTTTGGCCTGGAAACAGGACGTGGCCCGGATTACACTGCTGGCATGATCACCGGTCTGGAGAAGATTGTCCGCGAAATGATCGCCGCCTGGAACGCCCACGATCTGGAGCGGCTGTCGGCGCTCTACGCCGCCGATTACCAGGGGGTGGACCTGGGCCAGACCGAGCCCCAACAGGGGCCGCAGGGGGCGCGCCAGTCGGCCGGCCGTTTCCTGGCCGCTTTCCCCGACCTTAGTTTCTCCGCCGCCGACACCGTTTGCCACGATAACCGCATCGTTTTGTGCTGGACCATTCACGGCAGCCACCGGGGGACGCTGATGAATATCCCCCCTTCCGGCCGCGAAGTAACCATTCGCGGCGTTTCCCTCTTTACCGTCAATGGCGACAAAATTGCCGAAGGCTACCATCTCTGGGACCTGGCCGGCCTCCTCCGCGCCATGCGCCTCCTGCCGGATCTTTAAAGAGGTAATTGAGTCATCGGGTAATTGGACAATTACCCAACGGAGGACAATATGAACCGCGTACCAATTTTTTCTGTGTTATTGATCATTCTCGTGCTATTCGCCCTGGCTGCCTGTACAGATGACGGTAACGTTATCATCCAGGGAAGTTCGGGCGAACTTACCCTGCCCACCGATACACCGACGCCCACCAGGACGCCGACAGCAACAACAGTAGTCCTGGATAATGCGGCCACGGCTACGGCCCTCTTTGGCACCCAGGTGGCGGCGGCCCAAACGGCAGCCTTTAACATGGCCGCTACTGAGACAGTCCAGACTGCTACCGCTGCGGCCGCCACTGCCACCCGCATCGCCCAGGGGTTCAGTGAGAACATCCAGTTCGCGAGCATTAAGATTGTAAAGCCAGAGAGCGACGGCTACGATTGCGTGACAGGCCTAATGCTCGACGCCGCCGCGACGCCGCCGGAAGCGAACATTCAGAATGCAGTCTTTACCAGCGACCAGAATAATGTCATTTTTCAGGTGGGATTTGAGCCGGGCCTGGACCTGGCGGCGGCCGTCGGCAGCCGGAATGAGCCCTGGCAAATCTTCGTCGGAATCAACGACCCGCAATACCCTCTGCCCCTCGACGATCCAGCGGTTTATGGTGACAACTTCCAGAATTTATCGTTTAACTTTATCTGGTCTGGCAATACAGGTCTGGTTCTTAGAATGATGAGCCAGTTGCGCGATGGCCAGTGGACCACGACACAGGACCCGCCAGGCGTGGCTGGCCAGTTCGGCGGCTACACAGCCACACTGACCATCCCTACCTCTGTCCTCCCGGAGGAGGGCACGCTCTATGTGAACATCTCCAGCGGCAGCACGGTTTGTAACAATGCCGGCGCCGCCGAGCAGGGGCCGGCCATAGGTTTCCGCAAGAGCGATGAGCAACCGCCCTTCTCTATCCTATGGGACCAGGACTCTCTATTGGCGGCCACCTCTACCCCAAGCGCCACGCCGACCTCGGCGCCCTGAGTCACAGCATCCTCCCGGAGGCTCCTTCAAGAAGCCAGCAGCATGTGGAAACCTCCGGGAGGATTAAAAACTTATTGTATGAGGATATATGATCATTAAACCTTCTCTGGCCCAGGCTTCTGACACCGACCTCGCTGATGCTGTCCAGGAAAACCTCTTCGCCCTCTTCCGGGCCATGATGGTCTTGCCTGGAGGTGAGATAGTGGAGGGCGAGAAAGTATGTTACCACCACGCCTTTCCCTCCAACCCGATGTTCAAAGGTGTGTGGCGCACCTGTCTGTCGCCTGAGGAGGCGGACGAAGCCATTGACCAGACCCTGGCCTGGTTCCAGGCCCGCCAGGCCCCCTACGTTTTCTGGTGGGTCGGCCCGCAGACCACCCCGGCCGACCTGCCGGAACGGTTGCAAGCGCGTGGTTTTACGGCGAACATGGTTGGCGATCCCGGCATGGCGGCCGATTTGCGCACCCTCGACGAAACGGTACGGACGCCTGATGGTTTTACGATTGTCAAAGCGGCCGATAAAGCGACACTGGAAGCGTGGCGCGACGTCTTCTGCGCCGCCTACGACATTCCCCCCTTTGTTGGCCAGGCCTGGGTAGAGGCAACCTTAACCACCGGCCCGGCCAGCGCCCCCTGGCAATTATACGTCGGCTACTGGAACGAAAAGCCCGTCGCCTGCAACGTCTTGTTCAACGGCGCCGGCGTGGCCGGCGTCTACGGCGTCGGCACAATCCCCGAAGCGCGCGGCCGGGGCATTGGCGCCGCCATCACTTTGCGGCCTCTCCTGGACGCCCGCGACCAGGGCTACCGCTACGGCGTGCTCTTCTCGACCGAAATGGGCTACCCCGTCTATCAACGTCTCGGTTTCCAGGAAGTACCCTGCAAGATCGGCCGCTACCTATTGTGGAATTAGGGAATAGGGAACAGGGAATAGCTGTAACCTGTTCCCTGTTCCCTGTTACCTCTGCCCCAAAGGAACCCATCGCCGGTCCCACACCCCACGATAAGCCGACGATGGCCGGATGAGGCGGTTGGCCGCCTGCTGCTCGAAGCAATGGGCGATCCAGCCGGCCACCCGGCCGACGGCAAACGTGGGCGAGAACAACTCCGTGTCTAACCCCAGCCCATATAACAACAAAGCCGTATAAAACTCGACGTTCGTCTTCAGGTTGCGCCCTGGCTTGTACTCTTCCAGCAGGGCCACTGCCTTTTCTTCCACGGCGCGGACCAGGTTGTAAAGAGTCATGTCGCCGCCGGCCGTGTAGACCTTCTCGGCCGCCGCCGCCAGCAGCGTCGCCCGTGGGTCGCGCACCTTGTACACCCGGTGGCCGAAGCCCATTAACCGCTCGCCCCGCTCCAGCTTGGCCCGCAAATAAGCCTCAGCCCGCCCGGCCGAGCCAATCTCAAAGACCATGTCTAGCGCCGGGCCGGGCGCGCCGCCGTGCAGCGGCCCCTTCAGCGCCCCAATCGCCCCGACAATGGCCGAAACCAGGTCGGACCGAGTGGAAATAATCACCCGTGCCGTAAAGGTCGAGGCGTTCAGGCTGTGGTCAATGACCGTGTTCAGGTACGTTTCCAGCCCGCGCACTGCCGCCGCGGCCGGTTCCTCACCCGACAGCATATACAGAAAATTGGCTGCCGTGCCCAGCTTTTCGTGGGGCGGGATTGGCGCATGGCCCTGCCGCAGCCGCCAGTAAGCGGCCGCGATGGTCGGGAAGCGGGCCAGCAGTGCCAGCGCCTGGTCATGGGCCGGGTCGCCCCCGGTCGCCGGCACGTTCAGGTTCAGCGTCCCGGCGGCCATCCGCAGGGCGTCCATCACCGGGACCTGGGCCACGGCCGCCTCTCGCAACAAGGCCAGCGTGGCCGGGGGCAGCGCCCGCCGGGCCGCCAGCGCCTGCTGGAACTCCTGGAGCTGTCCGGCCGTAGGCAGCGCGTCGTGCCACAGCAGGTACGTCGCCTCTTCAAACGTCGCCTTATCCGCCAGCTCCTCCACCGGGAAGCCGGCAATGATCAAAATACCCTTTTGCCCATCCACGTGGCTCAACCGCGTCTCGGCCGCCACTACCCCTTCCAGGCCGGGGTAATAATGGTTAGTCGTCATACCCATTCATCACTCCTTATCACCAAGCTAACCGCTTCGGTTAGCCTGTCACCTTGTCTCGTGTCATTTTCTGGCCGGTAGCATATAATATTGATTAGTTACTGTCAACGTTGATTTATAAATCAACGTATCAAGTATTTCGCCCTATGAACAGTCAACGCTACTACACCGCCCAGGAAGCGGCCGGGCGATTGGGCATTCAGCCGGAGACGCTCTACGCCTACGTCAGCCGGGGGCTGATCCACTCCGAGCCGGCGCCCGGCCAGAGCCGCGCCCGGCGCTACCGGGCCGAGGACGTGGAGCGGCTCCTGGCTCGCAAGGAGCAGCGGCGCGACCCGGCCCGCGTGGCCGAAGAGGCGCTGCACTGGGGCGCGCCGGTGCTGGAATCGGCCCTGACCCTCATTGCCGGCGGCCGCTTCTATTATCGCGGCCACGATGCCCTGGCCCTGGCCCGGCGCGAGCGCTTCGAGCGGGTCGTCGCCCTGCTATGGCTGGGCGACCTGGCGGCCGGTCCCATGCCCTTGCTGGCCGGCGCGCCGGCCGAAGCCGACCTGGCTTTACCGGAAGGAGCTGCCGGCCACCAGGAACTGGCCCTGGTCGAGCGTTTTCAGGCTGTTTTGCTCCTGGCCGCCGCCAGGGACGCCACCGCCTACGACCTGCGGCCGCCGGCCGTGGTCCGGGTGGGCGCGCGCATCCTCAGCCTGCTGGGTGGCACGGCCGCCGGCCGACCGTTCGGCCCAGAAGGAATGGCCGCCGCGCTGCAGCGGGCCTGGGCCCCCGACATTTCTCAGGCCGAAGCGCTATTGAACAGCGCTCTCATCCTTTGCGCCGACCACGAGTTAAACGCCTCCTCCTTTACCGCCCGCGTCGTCGCCGGCGCCCAGGCCACCCCTTACCAGGTGGTCCTGGCCGGGCTGGCCGCGCTGCAAGGGCGGCGTCACGGGGGCTATACTGAGCGGGTGGCGACCCTCTTCCGCGAGGCAGAGTCGGCCGAAAACGCCCGCGCCACGCTGGCCGCCCGGCTGCGTCGCGGCGAAGCCATCCCCGGCTTCGGCCACGTCCTTTATCCCGAGGGTGACCCCCGGGCCCGGCTGCTCCTCGACCAGGTGGCCGGCGCGCTGCCCGGCTGGCCGGCCGTCGAGCTGGCCCAGGCCCTGGCCGGCGCGGCCGCCGACCTGGTGGGCGACCGGCCGACGCTGGACTTTGCCCTGGTGGCCCTGGCCGAAGCGCTGGACCTGCCGGCCGGCAGCGCCCTGGCCCTCTTTGCCCTCGGCCGGGCGGCCGGCTGGATCGCCCACGCCCTCGAACAATACGAGACCGGCCACCTGATCCGTCCCCGCGCCCGCTACGCCGGCCCCCTGCCATGAAACTCGCCACCAGCTTCATTGCCAGTTACAATCGTTGGCGACAGGTCAGGCAAACAATATGCGTTGACGCCGATTCATAACCTTTTTCGCGTTAATTCGCGTGAACGCAAGCTTTGCGTCATTTGTTGCGATTTAATCAGGAGTTAAGCCATGCCAGAAAAAGATCTCAGCGACGACAAGAGGACCTCGCGGGCCAGGGGCAGCGCCGGGCCGGGAACAGGCAAAAAAGGGAAAATGGGCGGCTCGGCCGCGGCCAGGCCGGCTACCCAACCAGCCACCCAACCGCCCGCCCAACCGCCCGAGCCAGAGTATATGGCCGAGCATACTGTCGCCTCCGGCGAAACGCTCAGCCACATTGCCCTCAAATATTATGGCTCGGCCGTCAAAGAAAAGTGGATGGCCATTTACGAGGCCAACAAAGCGGTGATCGGCGACAACCCCAGCCTCCTCCGGCCGGGCCAGAAACTGAGGATCCCCCGGCTGGCCGCGTCGTAGCGTTATGATCCGGAGTAAGGAAGAAACAATCCGCCACATCCTGGCCACCGCCAGGACCATTGCCGTCGTTGGCTTTTCCTCACTGCCGCACCGCGCCGGCTATTACGTGCCCGCCTACCTGCAAAGGAACGGCTACCGTATTATCCCCGTCAATCCACACCTGGAAGATGGGCTGGGCGAAAAGGCCTACCCTGACCTGCCGTCCGTTCCCGAACCGGTAGATCTGGTCTTGCTCTTTCGCCGGCCGGAGCACGTCCCCCCCTCAGTGGATGAAGCCATCCGGATCGGGGCCAAAGCGGTCTGGATGCAGCAAGGCATCGTCAACCAGGCCGCGGCCGACAAAGCCCGCGCCGCCGGCCTGGACGTGATTATGGACGCCTGCATGATGGTCGAGCACCGCCGCTTCCCGCCAACGGCCGGCAACAAGTGACATTCATCACCCCGAATACGGCCGGATCTCCCCTTGCCCCCCACTTATTCTGGTCGTACAATTATTTGAGGATAGACCTTCCCGGAGGTTGCGAACCTCCGGGAGGGTAGTCAAATTGAATCGCCAAGCGGCCGTTCGGGAGAGCGCTCTGAAAACAAGGAAGCTTACTGAGCACCTTCAGAGACGCCGAAGGGGCAAACCAGCCGACCAATAGGACCGGCCGGTGAATCTCTCAGGCAAAAGGACCGGGCTGCCGGCCGACTCTGGAAAGCCTTTCATTACCTGGTTATCGGTCAGGCACCGAAGGGGCAAGCCGGTTGGCACCGTACGCCAACCGGCGAAACTCTCAGGTTTGTAACAGAGGACGGCAGTGAGCGAGGCTACGCCTGTGGCTTCGCTTGCTGCCGTCCTTTTCGTTGAGTGCGCCGGTTGCTTAGGCAACCGCAGGGACTGAGTGTTGGCAGTTGATAGTTGGTGGTTGGTAGCTAAAAGCTGAAAGCTGATAGCTAATAGCTGACAGCTATTTTATGGAGGTCAAGCATGAGCAATATTCCCGTTGATTTGTTGTATACCAAAGATGACGAATGGATTCGCGTCGAGGGCGATGAGGGCGTGGTGGGCATCACCGATTATGCCCAGGACTCCCTCTCCGACATCGTCTACGTCGAGTTGCCCAACGTCGGCGACTCCTTTGCCATGGGCGCTCCGTTTGGCGTCGTCGAGTCCGTCAAGGCGGCCGCCGACCTGAATATGCCCATCTCCGGTGAGATTGTCGCCGTCAACGACCGCCTGCCCGACGCCCCGGAAATAGTCAATTCCGACCCTTATGGCCAGGGCTGGATGGCCCGTCTCCGCATCGCCGATAAAGGCCAGTTGCAAAGCTTGATGGACGCGGCCGCCTACAGCGCCTACTGCGACTCCCGCGCCTGACGTAACGCAATTTCGTAACGCAATTTTGAAAAATTGCGCTACTAAAAGGAAAAAAAATGAGCCATTCTCCTCGTTTGGACAACAGAGAGTTGCTGCGGCCGGTTGACCACTTTGCCAACCGCCATATTGGCCCCACCGAGGCCGACGTCGCCTACATGCTGCAAACCCTCGGCCTGGCCTCGTTGGAAGAGCTGCTTGACCAGGCCGTGCCCCAGGTCATCCGCATGGCCGGCCGCTTAAAGCTGCCTGAGCCGCGCAGCGAGTCGGAGGCTCTGGCCGAGCTGCGCGACCTGGCCGAGCAAAACCAGCTTTATCGCTCCTTTATTGGTATGGGCTTTTACAACTGCCTGGTCCCGGCCGTCATCCAGCGCAACATCCTGGAAAACCCCGGCTGGTACACCCAGTACACCCCCTACCAGGCCGAGATTGCCCAGGGCCGGCTGGAAGCCCTGCTCAACTTCCAGACGATGGTCACCGACCTGACCGCCCTGGACATTGCCAACGCCTCCCTCCTGGACGAGGCCACGGCCGCGGCCGAAGCCATGACCCTCTGCCAGCGCTCCCTCCCCCGGGGCTCCACCGCCAACGCCTTCTTCGTCTCCGACCGCTGCCATCCCGCCACTATTGACGTGGTCAAGACCCGCGCCGGAACGCTGGGCATCGAGGTCGTCGCCGGCGACCACGAGACGTACGACTTCGGCCGGCCGACCTTTGGCGTTCTGGTCCAATACCCCACCACCGACGGCGACGTCCTCGACTACGAGCCGTTCTTTGCCCGCGCCCACCAGGCCGGGGCCTTCACCGTCGTCGCCACCGACCTGCTGGCCCTGACCGTGCTGCGGTCGCCGGGCGAATTTGGCGGCGACGTGGCCGTCGGCAATAGCCAGCGTTTTGGCGTGCCCATGGGCTACGGCGGCCCCCACGCCGCCTTTATGGCCACCCGCGACGAGCTGAAGCGGCAGATGCCCGGCCGGCTGGTCGGCGTCTCGGTGGACGCCAGCGGTGCGCCGGCCCTGCGCCTGGCCCTCCAGACCCGCGAGCAACATATCCGCCGCGACAAGGCCACCAGCAACATCTGCACCGCCCAGGTGCTTCTGGCCGTCATGGCCTCCATGTACGCCGTCTACCACGGCCCGGCCGGGCTGCGGCGCATCGCCCAACGTGTCCGCCTGCTCACCAGCACCCTGGCCGAGGGTTTGCAACAGTTGGGTTACCGCCTCAACAGCCAGCCGACCTTCGACACCCTCACCGTTACCGCCGGCCCCCTGAACCAGTCCGAGCTGGTCGCCCGCGCCCTGGCCGATGGCGTCAACCTGCGCCTCTACCCCGACGGCCGGGTTGGGCTTTCCCTGGACGAAGCCACCACGATCGAGGACCTCTACGATTTGCTGGCTATTTTCGGGACCGAAGCCGGGCAAATCAACCTGGAAGAAGTGGCCGCCGGCGTCGAGCTGGACTACAGTGCCCCACACCAGCGCACCAGCTCCTACCTGGCCCACCCCGTCTTTAACAGCTATCACTCCGAGACGGAGATGCTGCGCTACGTCCACCGCCTGCAGGCCCGCGACCTGTCGCTGGCCTATTCCATGATCCCTCTCGGCTCCTGCACGATGAAGCTCAACGCCACGACCGAGATGATCCCCGTCACCTGGCCGGCCTTTGGCCAGTTGCACCCCTTCGCCCCCGTCGAGCAGACCCAGGGCTACCAGGTCCTCTTTAAGCGCCTGGAAGCCTGGTTGGCCGAAATTACCGGCTTTGCCGCCGTCTCGCTCCAGCCCAACGCCGGCTCGCAGGGTGAGTACACCGGCCTGCTGGTCATTGAGGCTTACCACCACAGCCGGGGCGAGAGCCAGCGCGACGTCTGCCTCATCCCCAGCTCCGCCCACGGCACCAACCCGGCCAGCGCCGCGTTGGCCGGCATGGAAGTGGTCGTCGTCCGCTGCGACGACGACGGCAATATTGACGTAGAAGACCTGCGGGCCAGGGCCGAGCAGTACCGTGACCGGCTGGCGGCGCTGATGGTCACTTACCCCTCCACCCACGGCGTCTTTGAAGAAGCCATCGTCGAGATTTGCCGCATCGTCCACGCCAACGGCGGCCTGGTTTACCTGGATGGGGCCAACATGAACGCCCTGGTCGGCGTTGCCCGGCCGGGCGACTTTGGCGCCGACGTCTGCCACCTCAATTTGCACAAGACCTTTTGCATCCCTCACGGCGGCGGCGGCCCGGGCATGGGGCCGATTGGCGTGGCCAGACACCTGGCCCCGTTCTTGCCCGGGCACACGGTCGTGTCAGGGGTCGGCGGCGCGGAAGCCATTGGCGCCGTCACCGCCGCGCCCTGGGGCAGCGCCAGCATCCTGCCCATCTCCTACGCCTACATCGCCATGATGGGCACGGCCGGCCTGACCCGCGCCACCGAGGTGGCCATTCTCAACGCCAACTATATTGCCGCCCGCCTCGACCCCCACTACCCGGTGCTCTACAAAGGAGCCAACGGCCGCGTCGCCCACGAGTGCATCATTGACCTGCGGCCGCTGCGGGAAATTTCCGGCATCCTGGTGGACGACGTGGCCAAGCGGCTGATGGACTTCGGCTTCCACGCCCCGACGATGTCCTTCCCCGTTCCCGGCACGTTGATGATTGAGCCGACCGAGAGCGAGTCGCTGGCCGAGCTGGATCGTTTCTGCGAGGCCATGATTGCCATCCGCCAGGAAATTCAGGACGTGATTGACGGCCGGATTGACCCGGAGAACAACCCTCTCAAACACGCCCCCCACACCGCCCGGGCCGTGGCCACAGACGCCTGGGACCGGCCCTACTCCCGCGAGCAGGCTGCCTTCCCCGCCTCCTGGGTGAGAGAAAGCAAATTCTGGCCGGCCGTGGCCCGCATTGACAACGTCTACGGCGACCGCAACCTCTTCTGCGTTTGTGTCCCGGTGGAGGCCTACGCTGAAGGTAATTGAGTAATTGGTAATTAGGTAATTGGTAAT
>JAKEFB010000110.1 GCA_022616275.1 Chloroflexota bacterium | reverse complement strand
TTGGCGGTTCATTTTGATAGTATGGCTCACTTTCGTCTTGTTGCCTATCACCGCTATTGTGGATTGACAGGTTCAGTAAATGCAACCTGAACGGCTACAATGGCTCCAGCCAAAAATCGTAACTCAAAAGTTGGATACAGCCCTGTGAAACTTGACTCTTCATATAAACTGGATAAAGATAAGGCATGTCAACGCAATTTGAGTGGCGTACGGGCGAGCGCGAGGGCTGGGATCAACCGGTTGAGGACGTTGGACCTTTCCAGGGGCCGGCCGGCGCGCCGGAAAAAGCGCCCTTCGTGTTGGCCGGCCGCCGGCGACGGTTGCTCGGCGTTGCCCTTCTCTTGCTCATCGTCCTGGGTGTAGGCGTCGTCTACCTGCGCTTGCAGGCTCGCGCCAGGTTCGTCGAATCGGCGGCGACGGCCGACGTTCTTTCCGTCCACGCCCTGGCCCGCCAGGCCGACGACGCCGGCGACGCCGAATTATTCCAGACACTCTATTCCAGCGGCGGCGATGCCAGTTGGGAGCAAACAGCCGGCGAACTGGTCAACCGTAGCCTGCTCTTCGGCCGGGCGCCGCTTGGCCTGCAGTTGCTGGCCGCCAACCCCCAGGTCGAAATAGTCGTTTTGTCGCCGGACCTGCAAGAGGCCCGCGTCGTCACCCGTTTGACCTACCAGGCGGCCGGCGCGGCGACGGCAACCCTGCGCCAGACCCACTTTTACCACACCGTCGCCGGCCGCTGGCAGCCTGCCCCGCCGGCCGATAGTTTCTGGGGTGAATGGGCCCGCGTCGAAGGCCAGATTCTCACCCTCGTTTACTCCCAGGCCGAGGAGGAAGTGGCCCTCGACCTGGCCCTCGACCTGGACGCGCTCCTGGTCGAGGTTTGCCAGACCCTGGAACAGAACTATGCGCTGGCTTCGGTCTGCCCGGCCGGCCGGCGCGTGCAGCTTTTGTTGCGCCGGCAGCCAGAGAGCCTGGCCCGGTTGATCAACGTCGAAGGCGCGTCCGCGGCCGGCTTCCAGGCCGGCGATGAGGATGTCCATCTTTATTTGCCCTCGTTGCTGCTGGTTGGCCTGCCGCTGGACGAGGCCGGCTACCAGGCCCTTTATCGTGGTTACGCCTTTCACCTGGTCAAAGGGCTCTTGCGCTATTCTGACGTTGTCCGTGATGACTCCCGGTTGGGTTATCTGACCGTCTTCCACCAGGCGCTGCTCACCCGCCTGTTGGTCGAACTGGAACTGCGGCCCTGGCCGGCCGGCCACCTGGAGAGCGATCCCGGTCCGCTGCCGTTGCCCTGGCCGGACCAGGAGTTGGCTCTGGCCTGCGTGGCTGCCGATATGCAGGGGGCGGAGCTGCGCCGCTATGACCCGGCGACCGGCCGGTGGCGCGAGCCGATTTCCCTGCCGCCGTTCGACTGGCTGGCCGGGTTGCTGAACGGCGACGGCCTGTTGCTGCAACGGCAGAGTTCCCGTATTCGCGGCGAAACGAGCCTGCCTACCATTCTCCTCTCCCAGGGGCAACAACTGGCCATTCCCGACTTGCCCCCGATCGCCGGCTACCTTAGCTCCGAACCGTACGCGGCCGGCCGCTACCTGGTAGCCCCGATTTATGAACTGGATTGGCTTTCTTCCAGCTTCCAGATTCTGAACCTGGAAGCATGCCAGGCCGGCGGCTGCCAGTGGCAGGCTCTGCCCGGCTTGCCGGTCTGGTCGCCGGATGGCGCCTGGCTGCTTGTCTACAGCTATGAAGAAAGCCGCATCTGGCGCGGCGATGCCGACGGCCGCTCGTTGGTCGAAGTAGGCCGGGGCTTTTCGCCTTTCTGGCTGGACAAGACGACCTACGGTTACACCCGGCCGCTCGATCGGGCCATCAATCCCTTTGCCGAAGGCGACAGTGACGTAGAGATAGTTCTCGCCAACGTGACCGGCGACGAACCACAGCGGCTGTTGACTTCGGCTGATTTGCAGTCGGCGCTACCGGCCGGCCAGGCGACGACGCGCCCATTGCGAGTAGGCTGGTTGCGCGTCCGCTGGGAGACCCCCGACTTCATCCTCGTCTACGCCTTCGACTCGGCGCGCTACTATCCACCAGACCAGGAGGTGGAAGGCCTGGCCCCACCCGCAGCCTATGATTTCCTGGTGAACCGGCGTACTGGCGAGATCACCTTTCTGGAGAAGAGCGAGGCGTTCTACGCCGGTATCCGGTCGCCGGACGGCCGTTTCACGGTGGCCCGTGTCCAGGGAACGTCGCCGGCCAGCTTTGTCTTCCACTGGCACGACTTCGACCAGGTCTTGAGCGGCACGCTGGCCTACGAGAACCCTTACGCCATCGGCCCGGACGACAACAATCCTTTCGCCCAGGCCGATTTCGGCTACCCGGCCTGGGCGGCCGGCAACCGCTGGTTTTCCATCCTGATGGACGGACTCGCCGTCCTGGTCGCCCCTGAGTACGGTTATCGCCACGTCGTCATCCCCGAAACGGCCGGCTGCTTTTCGGCGGCCTGGCTCAACCCACCGCCGTAATCCTATAGTGCCTGGCACGGGGCAGAACCATTCTGGTTAATCCAAGGCCGTTTGCCCCGTGCCAGGCACTGCTGTAGACCGGGCATAACCACTCTGGTTAATCTAAGAGCACTTGCCCCGTGCCAGGCACTGCCGGCTCACGGGCCTGGTGGTAAATGCAGCCGGACAGTCACTGGCCGGGCGACCATCACCGGCCGGCTTTGCCGGTGCAGCTTTTCCAGCGCCAGGTGCAGGTCGTAGTCGCTGACGGTTGCCGCCTGGAAGTGGGTCACCCGCTGGCCAGTCACGGCCAGGAAATCTCCCTGGCCCAACAGGTATTGGGCCAGCGAATCCGGCGCGCCGGCCGCGGCGCGGGCCTCCTCGGCGTCGGTCACCTGCCCCACCAGCCGGATGGTCACATTGCTTTTCAACAACGGTTGCAACGCCGCCCCGGTCGCGTCTCGCACGCTGAGGACTAGCCGAAAGCCAACGGCCGGCCCCGTTTGCAGCAAAGCTTGCAGCGGCTCCAGGACCGGCGAGCCGCCTTCGGCCAGGGCGTCCAGGTTGTCCACCAGAATCACAATCAACGGCCAGGTGACACGCTGTTCGGCCCGGTACCTCACTTCCTCCAACAGGAAAGAAAAAGTGGCTGCGGCCCCCTCCACCGTTTCCACCATTGGCGCCAACAGGTGCGGCAGGTAATTTAACGGCGGCAACAGGTTATCCACCGGCCGGTACTCCCCTAGAGCGCCAGATTCCTCAGGAACGCCGTTGGCAATCACGAACTGGACCCGGGACTGCTTATTTCTGGCCGCCAGCGAAAGAGCCAGCGTCCGCAACAGGGTGGTTTTTCCGGCCCCGGCCTGGCCGGCCACCAGCAGATTGGCCACCTCGCTCGACAGCAGGTTGAGCAGCAACGGCCGCCCCCCCTCGGCCAGCCCCAACACGGCCGACAGTGGCGGTGGCTCCAGCCGCTCCATCAGGTCCATCAGGTCCACCGGCAGGCGGCGCGGCTGGCGCACCGAAACACGCAGCCGGCCAGGCCGCTGCTCCACTACTTTCACTTCCGGCACGCGCAACGCTGCCAGCAGTTCGCGCTCCAGCAACGGTAAAGGCAGCCCTTCCGTCGCCGGCAGGCTCAGCTCAAAGTGGGTCCATCGCGCCCCGGCCGCGCTTCGGATAATCTCGGCCGGCAGATGGTAGCGGGCCATGACCGAGGCGATCTGCAGGGACTGGACTTTCAGGCGGTGGCGCAACCTTTCGTCAAGCATGGGAACGGGGCCAGGCAGCCTTCCGCCGGCAACCTGGTTGCAGACAATTTAGCACAAGTGTTCTAACTCTTCAAGGGTTGCGCCCGCTTTTTTCGGAAAATTAACGCCTGCGGGAGGATGGGTTCGATGTGGAGCCGCCCCAAAGGTCTCACGCCTGGACGTTCTACGTTCAGGCCCCAGGCGGGTTCACCGTCGAGGTCCTCGCCTGATAGAAGGTCGTTATCCTTAGTCGGTGTGGGCTTTAGCCCTGGCCCCACTATCCTCCCAGGCAGCCAGAACAGCCTGGGCGCGTTCGTGGGCCAGGCGCAGGCGAGGGTTTTCGGCCGCCGGCCGGCTGAACTGTCGAATGCGGCCGGCCGCCACCTCGCTGGCCCCGGCTTTTAACAGGGCCTCGACCTCGTACCAGTACTCCAGGCCGGTATATAAGAAGCCACTCCGCGCCTCGGTCGCCTGGACCTCCAGGGCGTGCCGGTAGGCTTCCTCCCACAGGCCCATGTCGCCGGCCAGGGCGCATTGCTCGGCGGCAATGACGGCGGCAAACGGTCGCAAGGGATTCTGGTCGTTGGCCGCCACCGCCGCCAGCAGCGTCTCTCGCGCCTGCTTTTGCTCGCCCAGCATCCGGTAGACGGCGCCCAACCGGACCAGGGCCATCGGCAGCATGTGCCAGAGGGCCTGGGCTTCGGCCGTGGCCACGCCCTGCCGGGCGACTTCCAACGCCTCCTCGTACGCGCCAATATCCAGCAAGCCGGGCACTAACTGGACCACGCTGTTGACCTGCCCCCAGCCATTGCCGATTTCCCGGCATTTGGCCAGAGCCAGCCGGCCGGCCTCAATCCCCGCCTGTGGCCGGCCGCTGTTCACGTTAGCGGCCGCCACCAGGGCCAGGCAATCGGCCTCCATCGCCTGGTTGCCCAGCGCCGCAAACAACTGCCGCCCCTCTTCGGCGTAGCGCCCGACCTCTTCCCACCGGCGCAACAGCAACGAGCCGTAAGCCAGCGCATTCAGACTGCGAGCGGCCAGGTCCTGGAGGCCGGCCTGGCGCGCCAGGGTCAGCGCCTGGGTTGCATACTGTACCGTGGCCGGCCCCTCAAGCGCGTAAAAATGCATCTGGGCCAGGTTCCAGGCTACTTCCGCCAGCCCGGCCTTCAAGTCATGTTCTCGAGCCACCTGCTCCGCCTGGTGCAGGTATTCCGTTGCTTCGGCCAGCTTCAGCCCGAAAAGGGCGGCGACGCCCGCCAGGCGCACCAGGGCGTTGCAAATCACGGCCGGCTGGTCGTGGCTTCGCCCGATGGCCAGCAGCGCCTCGTAAGTCGCCTGGGCCTGTTCAAAGCGGTTGTCCAGCTCGTAAGCCCGGCCGAGCTGCTGGTAGAGATGCTGCGCCTGGTCCACCTCGACCATTCCGGAAGGTAAACCGCCGGCCAGCGACCGGGCCTGCTCGTAGAAGGCAATGGCGTCGCGCACGGCAAAGAGGCGCAGGGCCTCGTCGCCGGCCGCCAGGCTGGCCTGGAAGGCTTCTTCAGCCAGCCCGGCCGCCAGGGCATGGTGGGCCAGGATGGCCGGCGGCGCGCCGGCCGCCTGCAAGCCGCTAAACGCTCGCCGGTGAAAGACCAGGCGGCGCGTCTCGCCCATCTCTTCGTAAACCACGTCCCGAATTTTGTCGTGGGCGAACGTAAATCCCATTGGCCCGGCCGCAGGACGCAGTAGTTGGCGTTGCCTGGCTTCGTCTAGCGCCACCAGCCCCTCGTCTTCGCCCAGCCCGGCCACCTGGCACAACAACGGAAAGCGCAACCCCTGGCCCAGCACGGCCCCGGCGGCCAGGAGCGCTGTCGCCGCCGGGGACATGCTGCGCAGCCGGGCCTGGACGAGGTCCTGCACGCCGGGCGGCAGCAACGAGGGGTTCGCCTCGGTGGCCAGCCAGCGGGCAGCCACGCCAAAATCAACCGCCCAGACCCGGCCGCCGTTTGGCTGCGTCACCAGGAGTTGCCGTTCCAGGAGCGTTTTCAACGTCTCCACCATAAAAAACGGCTGTCCCCCGGTCTCCCGAAAAAGCCACCCGGCAAAGACCTGAGCGTCTGTGGCGGCGGCCGCCAGGCTAACGGCTCGTGCCGGCCCGGCCAGCGTTTCCACCAACTGCCAGGTATCTTCGACCGTCACCGGGCCAAGCGTTAACCGGCTCAAGGGCAGCACGCGTCCCAGGCTGGCCAGCCAGTCGGCCAGGGCCGGTGCGGCCGGGGCCTCGGCCCGCAGGTTGGCCAGCAGCAGCGCCGGCGTCTGCTGCTGCGGCCAGCGCCGGGCGCAGTAATGCAACAAGTCCAGGGAAGCGGCGTCGCCCCACTGCAAGTCGTCCAGAAACAGAACCAGGGGCCGGCGGCCGGCCAACGACTCCAGCAGGCGGGCCACGGCCTCAAACAGGCGGGCCTGGGCGGTGGCTTCGTCGCCGGCCGGCGGCGGCAGGTCCGGGTAGCGGTCGCGCAATTCCGGCAACAGGCGGCTAAGCTCGACCAGCCAGGTGTCGCTCAACAAATCCTCCGGCGCGTTTTCCTGTTCGATCCGGCCGCGCAGGGCCTCGACCAGGGGCTGGTAAGGCAGGCGGCCGCCGGTCTCGAAGGCCTGGCCCTGGACGACGTCGGCCCCCTGGGCGACCGCCCACTGCAGAAACTCCTGGGCCAGGCGGCTCTTGCCAATACCAGCCTCGCCCTGCAGGGCCACCACCTGGGGCTGCCTCCGGCCGGCCAAGTAATAGGCCGCCACCAGTTGCCGGTGCTCGGCCGCCCGCCCAACCATCGGCACACTCAACTGGCCCAACTTGGTTATACTCCCTATACCACTCTCCATCTCCCCCTCCCCCCCTCTCCTTGTCCCCCCCTCCCTCCCCTGCCGGACACGCTCAACCAGGGCCAGCGTCTCCGGCTCCGGGGCGACGCCGAGCTGTTCCTGGAGGATCGTCTGGCAAGCCAGGTAAGCCTGCCAGGCTGCGCCCCGGTCGCCGGCCGCCAGGTGGAGCTGGATGAGGCGGCGATGGGCTTTTTCCGCCAGCGGCTGGTGGGCAACCCAGCGCCGGGCCGTTTCAATGGCCGCCTGTTGCGCGCCGGCCTCGGCCTGCCAGCGAGACAGGCGGTCAAAAACCAGTTCCATCCGCTGATGCCAGCTTTCCCGCTGGACGGCCGCCCACTCGTCAAAGGCAGGCGCGTCCGGCAGGGAAAAGCCTTCCAGGAACTCCCCCCGGTAGAGGGCCCCGGCCGCTTCCCAGGCCGCCGGCGCCGCCTCGCTGCCGGGCAGCGTGTGGACGGCCGTTTGCAGCCGGTGAAGGTCCAGCTCAAAGCTGGCGCTGAAATTAAACCCCAGGCTTTCCGGCGTCACCAACAGGTAGGGCTGTTCTCCGCCCACCATCTTGCGCAGCCGGGCCAGCGTGGTCCGCAGCGCGCCCCGGCCGGCGGCGGCGTCATATTCCGGCCAGAAAAAGGCCACCAGCCTGTCCCGGCTGTGCTGGCCGCCCTCGACGACCAGGTAGACGAGCAGGGCCATCACTTTACGGGTGGCCGCCGCCAGCGGCCGCCCCTCCAGCCAGGCTTCCGGGTTGCCCAATAAACGCAGCGTCAGGTGAGGCATGTCACGCTTCCTGTCACGGTCCTGTCACGCCGCCGTGCTACGATACCGGTCAAATGAGCGGCGCGGTCAACAAGCGCCGCCAATTATAACCAAAAAGGAGAGTATCACATGTCTACCGAAACCATGATTCGTTCGCTATACGAGGCCTTCAACAGCCGCAACTTCGACGCTGGCGCCGCCCTCATTGCCAACAACGCCCAATGGCTGGACATGGCCACCGGCCAGTCCTTCCAGGGTCCAGAGGGGTACAAGCAGTTCGTCCAGGGCTGGTCCGGGGCCTTCCCCGATTCCAGGGTCGTCCTCAGCAAAGTAGCTGTGGCCGACGGCAACGCCGTGGTCGAATTCCGCGGCCAGGGGACCCACACCGGCCCGCTGCAGACGCCGGCCGGCCCCATCCCCCCCACCGGCAAAAGTGTGGACATCCCCTTCTGCGAGGTGCTGCAAATCGAAAACGGCCGGGTCACCAGCGCCCACACCTACTTCGACTCGGCGACGATGCTGCGGCAGTTGGGGCTGGTGTAGGGCGGGCGGACGGCGGACGATGGACGACGGACGATAGCCGATAGCCGATAGACGACAGACCCTGTAGGTCGGAGCATGAAGCGTGCTCGGAGTACGAAGCGTGCTCTTGAGACCTACGGGGTCTTTTTTGTGGTACAATCCTCTGCGTTAGAAGGTTCGCCAGTTAGAACTGTAACGTGGGGACGATATGACGGATTATGAGGAATTACCAACGCTGGCCGGGGACGAACTTGCCGGCGATAAGGTGGGCGAGGACAAAGTCGCGGGCGACAAGGCCGGGCAGAACGTCATCAAACATGTCGGCATTGCCAACCTGCAAGGAAGCCCCCTTAGTCTGACCGGAGACGCCACTACCGGCCCACTCATCAAAGCGGCCGACGACATTATTATCCAGACAGGCCCCACAACGACACCTCAGCTAGATCCACTGCCCGAAGCCCGCAAACTGCTCGATTCGATGCCGATAGACCGGCCGGTCGAGGCCGGCGACCTGCCTGCCCATTCGCGGATGCCATTGAGCCGCAATCCGCTGTTTATCGGCCGGGAGAAGGAGTTACAACGGTTGGCAGCAACGGTCAAGGTCGGGGGGACGGTGGCCATCCAGCAGGCGGCGGCCGTCACGGGGATGGGTGGGGTGGGCAAGACGCAACTGGCCAGCGAGTTTGTCTACCGCTACGGGCGCTACTTTGCCGGCGGGGTGTATTGGTTGAGTATGGCCGACGCGGCCGCGGCGCCGGCCGAGGTGGCGGCTTGCGGGGCGGCGATGGGACTGCCGCTGGATGGGCTGGAGCTGGCCGGGCAGGTAGCGGCCGTCCAGCACGCCTGGCACGAACCGCTGCCCCGGCTGCTGATCTTTGACAACTTGCGAGGAGGAAGGGCTGCTGGCCCAGTGGCGGCCAAAGCAGGGCGGCTGCCGGGTGGTGGTGACCAGCCGGCGCGGCCGCTTTGACCGGTCGTTGGGGGTGGCCGGGCTGGCGCTGGATATGCTGCCCCGGCCGGAGAGCGTGGCCCTGCTGCGCCAATATGTTTCCAAATTGGCCCAGGCCGACGCCGAGGCAATTGCCGCCGAGCTGGGCGACTTTCCCCTGGCGTTGAGCCTGGCCGGCAGCTTCCTGGAACGTTATCGCTCGGTCTCGCCGGCGGCCTATCTGGCCCAGCTCAAAGATAAGGAGCTGTTGGAGCATCCTTCGCTGCAAGGGCGAGGGAGCAGCCATTCGCCGACCGCCCATGAGCTGAGCGTCGGCCGGACGTTTGCCCTGAGCTACGACAGGCTCGACCCGGCCGACGAGACAGACCGGCTGGCGCTGGCCTTGCTGGCGCGGGCAGCCTGTTTTGCCCCCGGCGTGCCGATCCCGCGCGACCTGCTGCTGGCGACCCTGGCGCCGGAGGAAGAGGAAGACGAGACGCCGGCCGTGGACCCGCTGGCGGCCGAGGATGGGCTGACCCGGCTGGTAGAGTTGGGGCTGGTGGAGGAGGAAACGGACGGGGCGGTGCGGCTGCACCGGCTGGTGGCGGCCTTTACCCGGCAGGCGGCGGGCGAGAGGATGGAAGCAGCGGCCGGGGCTGTGGCCAAAGCAGTGGCCCAGGCGGCCAGGGCCATCAACCAGTCCGGCTTTCCCCGGCGGCTGCTGGCCTGGCAGGAGCATCTGCGCTACGTAGCCGACGCGGCGGCCGAACTGGAAGATGAGCAGGCCGCGTGGCTGTCGAACGAGCTAGGCTACCACCTGCTGCAGATGGGCGACTACGCCGGGGCGCGGCCGTACTACGAGCGGGCGCTGGCCATCTGGGAGCAGGCGTTGGGGCCGGACCATCCCCTTACCGCCCGCAGTCTGAACAGCCTGGGGACCTTGCTGCAAGCGCAGGGCGACACCGCCGGGGCGCGGCCGTACTGCGAGCGGGCGCTGGCCATCCGGGAGAAGGTTCTGGGGCCGGAGCATCCCGACACCGCCCGCAGTCTGGACAACCTGGGGCATCTGCTACAAGCGCAGGGGGACTACGCCGGGGCGCGGCCGTACGTCGAGCGGGCACTGGCTATCCGGGAGAAGGCGATGGGGCCGGACCATCCCACTACCGCCATCAGTCTGAACAACCTGGGGGGCTTGCTGCAAGCGCAGGGCGACTATGCCGCGGCGCGGCCGTACTGCGAGCGGGCGCTGGCCATCCGGGAGAAGGCGATGGGGCCGGACCATCCCGACACCGCCCTCAGTCTGAACAACCTGGGGTACTTGCTGCAAGCGCAGGGCGACTATGCCGGGGCGCGGCCGTACTTAGAGCGGGCGCTCGCCATCCGGGAGAAGGTTCTGGGGCCGGACCACCCAAACACTCAAATCGTACGGGAAAACCTGGCCGGGTTGGCAGCAGCGGATAAAAGCTGATAAGCGGATAGCGGCTAAGGTTTTTGGCTGATTTCAGGCTTCGTGGTGGACGGAAATGGGCAGCGGGTAATAAGTCCTTGTCTGTCAAGCACTCGCGTGCTGGCTGGTCAAGGTTCAAGACGTGGCCGGCCGGGGGTTGATGTGGTAGCCTGTTTTCCAGCGATGAATGTTACGACGGTAAATCGGCCGGCGGTTGTCGCCGCCGGTTGCAAACCGGCGGCTAGTTGCATAAAACTTGCTGAAGCAAGTTGGTCGGAGGTTGTGTGGTAGCCTGGGTCAGATGGTTAGGGCGGCGGTGGTGGTTGAGGGGGGCGGTTGGGGTGGTGGCCGGCCTGGTTTTGTTGAAGGCGGGGTGGGTGTTGGTATTTTGGGTGGGCGGGGGGGCGCTGATTGCCAATGAGGCGCGAGGGGATTTGATGGCGCGGCGGGCGTATTTGATCGGGCAGACGTATGGCAACCCGGCCGGGACGGCCGAGCTGCACCCGTATCTGCCACCGCTGTTCCAGGGGGAGTGGGCGCTGGGGTCGTATTCGATGACGGCCGCGGCCCTGGCCAACATTGCCTTTCTCTACCCGGAGACGCGGCAGGAGTCGCTGGTGGTGATTGAGGGGCTAATTGAGCGGGTGTTGGCGGCCGAGTTCCGCCAATTCGACAGCGACATGTGGGGAGAAGATGGGCTGGAGAGAATGGCCCAAGGGGAAGGAACTCGCTATGGCCACATCGCCTACCTGGGGCAATTGAACTTTATGCTGGCCGCCTATCACTATTTAGGCGGCGAAAAAGCGGAGTACCGGCGGCTTTTCCAGGAAAACAGCGCTTACCTGGCCCAAAGCCTGGACAGCAGCCCTTTCCACAACGGCGAGACGTATCCCCGGCAAATCTTTATTCCCGATAACGCCGTCGTCGTCGCTTCGCTGGCGCTGTATGACCGGCTATTTCCAGAAGAGGCAACAGGGACGGCCGAGCGGTGGTTGAGCCACATGGACAGCCATTATCGCGACCCGGAGACGGGGCTGTTCGTCTTTCGGCTAACGAATGATGGCAGTGTGCTGGTGGACGGCCGGGGGAGCGGCGCGGGGTGGAATAGCTTTTTCCTGTTTTACGCCGACGAGGCGGTGGCCCAGGAGCAGTATGGCTTGCTGAAAGAACACCTGGCGGACCGGCCGGCGCCGGGCGTGGCCGGGGTGCGGGAATGGCCGCACGGCCACGCCGGCCCCGGCGACGTGGATTCGGGGCCGCTGTTCCTGGGGCTAAGCCCTTCGGGCACGGGCTTTGCCGTCGCCGGGGCGCGCCATACCGGGGATGCCGAGTTTCTCAGCGCCTTACTGCTGACGGTGGAGACGGCCGGCTTCACGGTGCAGTGGAGCGGGGAACGGCAATACCTGCTGGCGCCGCTGGTCGGCGACGCCTGCCTGCTGGCGATGAAGAGCGTGACAAGGTGGGACGGCCGGTTCCTGAATACGTCTCCCCTGCTATCTGGTCTATAATAGGCCCCAGGCTCACCCGGCCGGAAATAGTCTCGCCGGCCGACCAGGGTGAGCCAGGACGTTGATGCGCCAACCATCTCCTGGCGATCCGGCCACGGCGGCCGGGTCAGGCTCTATCCTACCGCAACCGCTAACCCCGTTGATCGGCCGGGAGCGCGAGCTGGCCACGATTGGCCAGCTCCTGCGCCACCCCGAGGTGCGCCTGCTGACGCTGACCGGCCCCGGCGGCGTGGGTAAAACACGCCTGGCCGTCCAGGCGGCCGCCAGCCTGGGCGAGGTATTTCCCGATGGGGTCCTTTTTGTTTCCTTAGCGGCCATCAATGACCCGGAATTGGTGGTGCCGGCCATTGGCCGCGCCCTGGAATTGCGCGAAGAAGGCAACCGGCCGCTCCTGGAACGGCTGCATTTGGCTTTGCAAGAGCAACAACTCCTTCTCTTGCTGGACAATTTCGAACAGGTGGTAGGGGCGGCGCCGGTATTGGTTGAGATCCTCAGGGCCTGCCCGGCGCTCAAAATGCTGGTTACCAGCCGCGAGGTGCTGCGCGTACGCGGAGAGCACGAGTTTGCCGTACCGTTGCTTTTGCTGCCGGACCTGGACCGCCTGGACCGTCTGGCCGGCGGCCGGGCCGCTATCCTGGCCCGCAACACGGCCGTGACTCTATTCGTCGAGCGCGCCCAGGCGGCCCGGCCAGAGTTCCGGTTAACCGACGACAACGCCGCGGCCGTGGCCGAGATTTGCGTGCGGCTGGATGGCCTGCCACTGGCGCTTGAGCTGGCGGCGGCGCGTGTCCGGCTGCTGCCGCCGGAAGCGTTACTGGCCCAGTTGCGCGGTCCGGCCGATGACGCGGGACTGGCGCTGTTGAGTGGGGGTCCCCGTGACATGCCTGCCCGGCAGCGGACGTTAGAAAACGCCATTCGTTGGAGCTATGAGCTGTTGACGGCCGAGGAGCAACAGCTTTTCCGGCAACTTTCCATCTTTGCCGGCGGCTTTACCCTGGAAGCAGCCGAGGCAATTTTAGAGTTCTCGAGGGTTAAAATCCTTGATCTACTGGCCTCCTTGCTGGACAAAAGCCTGCTGCAGCAAACGGCCGTGGATGGGGAGCCGCGCCTGTCTATACTGGTTACTATTCAGGAGTTCGGCCGGGCGCAGTTGCGGCAAAGCGGCGAACTGGCTGCCAGGCAACGGTCACACGCATTCTACCAGGCACAGTTGGCGGAAACGGCCGAGGCCAGGCTCCGTGGGCCAGAGCAGCAGCATTGGCTGGACCAGTTGGAACGGGAGCATGATAATTTGCGGGCTGGGCTAAGTTACTCGCTGGAGCAGGGCGATCTGGAAACGGCGTTGCGCCTGGGAGGGAAGTTATGGCCCTTTTGGGTCCTGCGCGGCTACCTGAGCGAAGGGTGGCAGTGGCTGGAAGGGATTCTTACCCTGCGGCCGGGGCCGGCCAAGCCAACGTTTCGTTGGCCAGCCAAGCCAACGTTTCGTTGGCCAGCCACCTGGCAGCATATCCCCCGCTCATTGATCACACCTGTTCTGACGGGTGCGGGCGTCCTGGGTTATTACCAGGGAGATAGCGGCCGGGCCAAGCAATGGCTCAGCGAAAGTCTGGCGCTGTGCCGGCAGGATGGCGACAAGAAAGGCGCCGTCGCTGCTTTGCAGGCCCTGGCCAGGGTAGGCATGCGCGCCGGCCAGTTTGAGCACTCTCAGGCCCTGTACGAGGAGAGCCTGGCCCTTAGCCGCGAGCTGGAGGACGCCTGGAGTGTCGCCCACGCCCTGGTCTCCCTGGGACTCATCTATTGGAACCAGGGCAATTATCCGGCCGCTTATCCCCGACTGACAGAGGGCCTGGCCTGCTTCCGGGCCATTGGCGACCAGCAAAGCATAGCCCAGGCTGCCCAGGCCTTGGGATGGGTCATGCTGGGTCTTAAGGACGTGGAGGCGGCGCGGGCTTATTTCGCCGAAAGCCTGCCCCTTTGCCGGGCGCTGCGGGACCGGGCCGGTATTGCCCGGGGGCTTTATGCTCTGGGGCTCATCGCGGCCCGGCAGAACGAGGTGGCGGCCGCTTGTGAATGGCTGGACGAAGCCCTGGCCCTTCTCCTGGAACTGGGCGACCGGTATCACTTTAGCGCCTGCCTGGGCATTGCCGCCACGATGCTTTTGGAGGCCGGTCATTTTGTCCAGGGCGTGCGGTTGGCCAGCGCGACGAAGGCTCTGCTGGCCTCCATTGGTTCCAGCATCCCGGCTTTTTTACAAGCTACTGTGGAAGCTCTGCTGGCCAGGGCGCGGAGCCACCTGGGCCAGGCAGCTTTTGACAGCGCCTGGGCCGAGGGCCAACTGTTATCGATGGAACAACTATACGAAACACAGAGGGAGGCGCTGGCCCAACTTCGGCAGCCTGCTGCCAGCGACCTATCTGACCTGACCGAACGAGAAACAGAAGTCCTGCGACTATTAGCCCAGGGCCTGACCAATGCCCAAATTGCGGCCGCCCTGGTCATCAGCCCCTATACGGTTAACGCCCACCTGCGCGCCATCTATGGCAAGTTAAACGTCAGCACCCGGGCGGCCGCGACGCGCTACGCCTTCGAACATCACCTGGCAAAATAGTTAATTCTAACGATGTGCCGCCACCCCGGCTGGCGTATGATCTGGCCAGTAGAGTTTAGAGCTAGAGCATGGTTTTCGCACTGCGAAAACACGGCTAGAGCAAGAAAAGGCTGGTCTGCCCTCTAGCCGAGTTTTGGCAAGGCCATAACCTGGCTCAGAACTCTAAACTCAAGAATCCTATTTCTTTTGCTGAAAGGAGGCACAAGATGTCAACGGATCAAATTAAGGCGCTGCCACGCCGGGTGTTGGAGTCCTACAATGAAGGGCAGGAAGCGGCCAGGGCCGTCCGGCGAGAAGTGTATGCCCCGGATGCTGTCTTCCACTTTCCGGGTGTCCCCCAACCGCTGGATGTCGCCGGCCACAACTACCTGGTTGATATGTTTGCCGAGGCTTTTAGGGACGATCACCTTGCCGTCCACGACCAGGTAGCCGAAGGCGACCGTGTCTTAACGCGCTGGAGCTGGAGCTTTACCCACTGCGGTGAGTTTCAGGGAATCCCCGCCACCGGCCGGCGGATTACCATTTCCGGGATGAACCTGCATCGCATCCGGGATGGCAAAATTGTCGAGCACATCGTTTTCTTCGACCAGATCAGCCTGTTGCAACAACTGGGTGCTATTCCGGCCCCGGAAATGGCCAGTTAAAGGAGATATGAGCCATGTCAACCGAACAGAACAAAGCGATTGTCCGCCGCCTGGCAGACGAAGTGTGGAATAAGGGCAACCTGGCCGTCATTGACGAGCTGGTGGCCGAAGCGTTTGTGGATAACAACCCACCGTTGCCTGGGCTGCCGGCCGGGCGAGAAGGTTTTCGCCAGTGGGCGCTGGGCGGCCGGACCGGCTTTCCCGATTGCCAGCTTGCCATTGAAGACCTGCTGGCCGAGGGCGACCGGGTAGCCCTGTATTGGACTTTTTACGGTACGCACCTGGGTGAGTTACCGGGGCTGCCGCCGCCGGCCGGCAAACGGATCGCCGTCAAGGGTATCTACCTGATGCGCCTGAGCAACGGCCAGGTGGTCGAGCGCTGGGCCAACGAAGATTCAATCAGCCTGCTGCAACAACTGGGCGTGATGCCGAGTGGTAACTAAGGAGTCAGTCAGATGATAAACGTAGAAGTCAGCACAACGATTAACCGTTCGACGGCCGAAGTCTTCGCCTTCGTGGCAAACTTTGAAAATATGCCCAAATGGGAAACAGATTTTCAAGAAGTCAGACTACTGAAGCCTCAACCGAGTGGTGTCGGGACGACATACCACTGTATACTGAAAATGCCCGGCCAAACGGCCGAATCCAGGTTTGAAATTACGGAATACGAGGCCAACAGGAAAATCGCTTACGAGGGCGAAGCGGCCGGGCCAGCGAAGCCAAAGGGAAGTTATCTTTTCCAGTCGCTAGGCCAGGGCACGCAGGTTACTTCTCTTCCCCGTCCAGAAATGCGTGGATTCTTCAAGCTGCTTGAACCGATGATGGCTCGCTATATCCGGCAACGGAACGAAGCCCACTTGAAGAAATTAAAGAGTCTACTTGAAGCCTAGCGTCTCCCTCAAAAGGATTTTAGCTCATGATAAAGCGAGGCGGCCCAACAACAATGCCTACCCTGGCGCCGGGCCAGCCTATTCCTACGCCGGCCGACTTCCCCGTGCAGTGGTCCGACCCGAAGCAAGCGCGATTGTTGTGGACGCTGGATAAGATCCACTTTGCCGAACCTGTGCCACCCCTGGTCGCCTCTATCTGGGGCGACCAGGTGGCCCGGGCCTTCAACAGGACGGCCGAAATGTACCGGCTGCCGGTACGACTGGCGTTTCTGCCGGTCAACAGCTACCTGTATACCAGCTATCGTCCGGCCGGCGCGCCGCCAGATATTGTCCTTCACGCGATGAACTGGCTGCAACGTTTCGCTCCGGGGGTTGTTGATGGCCTGGTAGGCAAGGTAACGGCCGGCCTGACTCGCGGCTACATGGAGCAACTTGAACCGGTGATCACTGACCTGGACAACTATTGGTCTAATCAGTGGCAGCCGGAACTGGCCCAACACCTGGCCCGTTGGGAAGCTTTTGATCTGGAAGGAGCCGCCCACCCCTCACTCCTGGCCCACCTGGAAGATAGTCTGCAATGGCTAGAGCGGGTATGGGAAATCCATATGCAACTGGTCATCCCTTCATTCTTGGCCATCAATCTGTTTGCCGAGCTGTACGGCGAGCTATTCGGCCGGGACGAGGCCGACCCTTTTGGCCCTTTCCGGCTGCTACAGGGCCTTGACAATGCCTTCCTTCAGGCCGAACGGGCGTTATGGCGGTTGAGCCGCCAGGCGCTGACCATGCCACTGGTCTGCCGGCTGGTAGAACAGGAAGCAGTGGAGCGGCTTGTTCCAGCCCTACAGCAGTCGGCCGAGGGGCAGGTTTTTTTGGTCGAATGGCAGGCCTTTTTGGGCAGTTACGGTCAGCGCGGCCAGTTGACCGATGGCCTCAGTGAGCCAAGCTGGCGAGAAGAGCCTGCCCCTTTGTTGAAAAGCCTGCGAGAATACCTGGCCCGGCCCGACTATGACTTTGAGGCCGAATTCCATTGCCGGGTGGCCGAACGGGAACAGGCGCTGGTCCAGGTCCAGGAGCGGCTAAACGGACAGCCTCAGGCAGTTGTCGAGCGGTTTGAGAGGATGCTAAAGGCCGCACAAACGGCCGCTTTTCTCCATGAAGAACACAACTTCTGGATTGATCAGCAGGCCATGGCCCAGGTCCGCCGGGTTGTCCTGACGTGTGGTCGCCGTTTGGCCGAGGCCGGGCTGCTTGAGCGGCCCGAAGATATTTTCTACCTGGTCGTAAATGAGATTCGAGAAGCAGCCCTGGGCCAATCAAAAGCTGACTGGCAGGCTATTGTGAGAAATCGCCAGGCGGAAGAGGCCCGTTTTAGCCTGGTGACACCGCCGCCAGCCATTGGCGCGATGCCTCTCTTGCCGCTACCGGATGATCCTTTCGTACGTAGTTTCACCAGGGTGACCGGCGAACCACTCATTCCGGCGGCGCCCGGCCGGCCCGTGCCAGGGAAGACGTTATACGGCCATGCCGGGTCGCCTGGGTGTGTGCGCGGCCGGGCGCGGGTTGTCCGGAAGCTGGCCGATGCCGGGCAGTTGCAGCCTGGCGAGGTGCTGGTGGCCAAAGCCACCCTCCCCCCCTGGACGCCTCTATTTGCCATTGCGGCGGCCGTCGTTACGGATGTGGGTGGTGTCCTCAGTCATAGCGCTATCGTGGCCCGGGAATACGGCATTCCGGCCGTCGTCGGAGTTGGCCAGGCCACGGCCGCCATTGACAACGGCCGGTTCATCGAGGTGAACGGCAATACAGGGCAGGTTCACCTGCTGTAATTCTTGCGAACTTTTAACGGGACAGGGAGCAAAAAGCGGCTTCTCGGCGCTACAATCACCATACAAATCTCCAATCTCAATCATCCAGTGAAATGGGAAAAGTGATTTCGCATTCGCTCTGATCTGCAGAACAGTCTCCTACCCGTTCTCCCTCAAAGTAAACGGTGAACGTTTCTTTCCAAAAGGCGTCCCGGGGACTCCGTTCTAACCGTTCGCCCATCGGCTCGCAGTTCAGGTTGGGTGGCTTGGGCTGGCCGCTGCTTTTCCAAACGGCCACACACTCATTCACCGGTAATCGCTCCAACTCCCACTCCTCGCCTGATAGGCCGTCCTCTTCGTCACCCAGGCGGATATTCTCTAGTGGCAGAGGGTGCTGGGAGGTATTCATTAAATAAAGGCTATCTTCCCCATTTTTAGCAATAAAGAGCCGATAAACCAGGAGGTCAGGCGTATCGGTGGCCTCCACAGCCGGGATGGATTCCACTTCGGCCGTTTCCTCTACGCCGGGTTGGCCGATCACCGCGCTGGTTACTTCTGCGGGCGAAGTCGTTTCCTCGGATACAGGTGTTTCGCCGTCGTCCGATGAAGGTGGCTCGTCACCTAGCGCCAACAGTGCCCCGGCCAGCACCAGGAAAACGCACAGGAGCAGGAAAACGACCACTCCCCCTGCCCCCAACCACATGGCAGAGCTTCTCCTGGCCGGGGTGGGTGATGGGCCAGGGGGCATTGTCACCCCGGTCACCTCGACTGGCGGTGGAGGATTGGCCGGGCGGGCCGGGGTTGGCGCTGGAGTGGCGCGCCGACCGCCGGGCGACAGAGGGCCGGTAGCCGGTGAGACGACCACTTCCGGCGGTCGGGTTTCCCGCTCGGCCGGCAGCGACGCGCCGGCCGGCAGGGGAGGCAGCGCCTCCATATCCCGAAAGACCTGCTGGACAATAGAAAAAGAGGGTTTCATCATCGTCAACGGCCGGCTCTGAGGGTGGTGCAACGCTTTGCTCAGGGCCTCGGCCAGCGCCGCGCCGTTGGGGTAACGTTCCCGTGGTTCTTTGGCCAGTGACTTCAGAATCACCCCCTCCAGCGTCGGGCTAATCTCCGGCCGGATTTGCCGGGGCGGCCGGGGCGGCTCGGTCATGTGCCGCATGGCCACTTCCAGGGGATCGGGGCCGTCAAAAGGTAATGTTCTGGTGAAAATACGATACAGGATCACGCCCACGGCGTAAAAATCGCTTTGCGGCACAGCCCCGGCCGAAGAGATGGCCTGCTCCGGGGCAATGTATTGCGGCGTCCCGAAAATCTCCCCCCGCGTGCCGACCGTGGACAGCAGGGCCAGGCCAAAGTCGGTCAGGATCGCCCGGCCGCCGGCGTTGAGCAAGATGTTGGACGGCTTAATGTCCCGGTGGATAACGCCCTTGCTATGGGCGTAGTCCAGGGCCAGGGACACTTCGCGGATAATCCGGCCGGTCTCCTCCGGGTCCATAAATTCGCCCTTGGCCTCGTAATTGTCGAGAGTCGTCTGCAATTCAGAGCCCTCGACGTACTGCATGGCCATGTAAAAGACGCCCTGGTCTTCACCATAGCGATAGAGGCCCACAATGTTGGGGTGGTCCAGTTGGGCAATTGCCTGGGCTTCACGCTCAAACCGACGGGCGTACTCAGGGTCGCTACGAAAGTGGACGTCAATGACCTTGATGGCCACGTACCTTTTCAGGCGGGTGTCTACGGCACGGTAAACCCGCGCCATCCCACCCTGACCCAACAGGGTTTCCAGGCGGTATTCGTCGAGTTGTTTGCCTATCAGACTATCGCCCCGCATAAACCAAAACCTCTCACTCTCGCTCTATACTCAACATGTAGCCGGCCGGCTCATTCTCTTGCAAAATAGTGTCAATCTGTTCCACGGCCGGCCGGTTATTCTATTCTACTCCATCCACCGGCCAGAGCGAAAACGGACCAGAGTGTCGAAGGAGGGTCCATGTTCAAAAATTGTTTATTTTTCACCTGGTTACTTTTGGGCCTGGCTGTCTTGGTCGCCTGCACTGGCACGGCCACGCCTTCCCGTTTACCCGGGGCGTTGGAAGAAGTGACGGCCGAGTTCTTGTTATTCCTACCCAAAATCGTGGCTGCGCTGGTGATGTTCGTCGTCTCCCTATACCTGGCCAACCTTATCAGCCACGTGCTGCGCCGGATCATGGAAAAGCGCCGGGCGGACCCGGCGACTGTGGTTCTGACCTTTCTCATCACCCGCTGGGCCATCATTATCCTGGGGACTGTGGCCGCCCTGCGCCAGGTCGAATTTGAACTGACTGCCTTCCTGGCCGGCCTGGGTATCCTGGGTTTCACCGTCGGCTTCGCCCTGCAAGACATCAGCCAGAACGTGGTTGCCGGCCTGCTCTTGCTCATCAATAAACCGTTTGAACTGGGAGACCTTATCGAGGTAGAGAACTTTGTTGGCAACGTCCGTTCCGTTGACCTGCGCTCCACCGAGCTTTACACCCGGGACGGCCACAACGTGCTGATTCCCAACGCCAAGGTCTTTACCACCCCCATCATCAACTATAGCCGCCAGGCCACCTGGCGGATGAACCTGACGGTCGGCGTGGCCAACGACAGTAACCTGGAAGAAGTCCACGACGTGACCCTACAGGCCATCCGGGCGCTGCCTGACGTGCTGGAAGACCCGCCGCCGGACCTGTATTTTCACACTTTCAACGCCTCCTCCATAGACTTCACCGTCCGCTACTGGATTGACACCCGGGTGACCAATCCTTTTACCGCCACCCATCCGGCCGTCATCGCCATTCAGCGCGCCTTTGCCCGGACAGGGATTGTCATCCCGTTCCCCACCCATACGGAAATCCAGCTAACCCCGGAGGAATATAGAGATTCACAGAGGAAGGCAGCGAAGTAGCTCTCAACCTGGCGGCCGGTTGGCTCGAATCAACTTGCCCGCTGCCGTTTTCTTCACCTTGTCACCCCGCTCGTAGAGCGACCCTCACCTTGTCACCTTGTCAGGTATAAAAGCTGGCAGCTAGCGGACCATTCTCGTTTCCCGGCTGGCCATGGTAACCCGTCGCAGGTCAAGGACAAACTTGTTGAACTCCTGGGCATAGGTATCCAGGTAATGCTGGGTGATGCTCTCGGCTAGTTGCCGCTGGCCGGCCTCTACCAGCGGCCCAACGTGGTAGCGGAAGTCCCGCAGGGTAATACGCATCGCCCCCTCGGCGTCGGTGAGCACGCCCCAGGCCAGGGACTTTTTCTCGTTGTCGTCTTTAGCCGTGCTGAAACGAGTCAGGGAGCTGCTGGCCACCACCGCTCCTACGTTGGAAAAGACCTCGCGCCCTTTAATCAGGTCGTTGAGCACGTCAAAGCGGCCGGGAATCTTATCCAGCAAACGCTGGATGGGGATGGGAATGTGGGCCAGCAGCTTGATCGTGCCCACGCTGGCGCTCTCGCCTTTCAGAGCAATCTCTTTAGCCTTGCTCAACACGTCGCCAAAGCCGGCCAGAACAGCCAGGTAGGTGCGTTGCAACTGGTCGAACCGGGCGTACTCGTCGCTGCGGTCGCCGCCAGCCTGCTCGTAAGCCTCCAGGGCCTGGACGGTCTGCTCCTGCAATTCCAATAAGTCCAGCTCGTGCAGCGGCACTTCAAAGACCAACGGGTAGAGGCGGTCTCGAGGCAGACGCCGGCTTACGTCAATAGGAATGAGGATTGCCGGCCGGATTTCTTCCGTTTCTCTCAACGAAGCCAGAGCCGTCCTGGCTGCTTCCCGCGTCTCTCGCCGGTCGGCCAGCTCATTCAGCCGGGCGATAACGGCCGGGTCAGGCTGGTAAGTGACGGCGTGAATGGCCCGGAACAAGACCAGCAGGTCGTTGACCGTCAGGTTAATGAAATCATTGCGCTGCTTGAAGAGCCGGCGCAGGGTCAGCACCGGTTGCAGCTTGACGCCGTCCGTTTCGGCGGCGATTTCTGGCGAGACCCTGGGCGACTGCTCCACCAGTCGCAGCTCCGTCGGCTCAAAGGGCAGCAGGAGCGGCTTGAGCACCGTTATTCCGGGCTGCGGCGCTGGCAGGCGATGCAAGTAAACGGCCCAGGAAAGCGCTTCCCGGGTCAGGATTTCAGCCAGGGCTGCGCCCCAGGCGCCGTCAAAAAAGATGTGAGATTGATCAAAGACAAATGATTTGCCTGTATCGAAGATCGTCAGGGCGTGGTCACCAATGCCTCGCTCCGTCTGGCGCAGCTCCGACAGCGGCAATTGGGCTGGTCGCTGTTCCGTATTGAGTAAAATGGGGGCCAGCCGCAGCTTTTCTAAACTTTGGGCCAGCGTCTGGTTCAGGCCGCGCCGCAGTTCGCAGAGGGCAGCCCGTTTGACCCGGGCCAGTGCGCTCAACGGGGCGGCCGATTGGCCCGTTAACTGGGACAGGATAGCCGCCGCCTGCTCTCGCACCGTGGTGACCTGGACCGGCCGCGCCGTACCAGGCTCACAAACCGGCAACAGGTAATAACGTCCCCGATGAATCACGCCGACGTGGGCCTGGGCCAGGTCAATAGGTGTGCGCGCCTCCCCATAAGGCCCAGGTGCCAGGTAGGCGAGCATAGTCATTTGGGCCTGGTAGGCAGCCAGGTCGTCGCCGGCCGCCTGGATGCGGGCCTGCCACTCGCGATGGAGCGAATCACTCAAATCCCGCGTTGCCTGGGCCAGAAATTGCTCAAACTTCAGGCGGCGATAAGCAGCGTAGTTGTCTTGGGGGCCGGCGTCGCTGCCCCGTCCATACGGCCGCTGCTTTTCCCATTCACGGTATATAGCGGCGTAGCGGCCGGCCTCAGGCCGGTCCTGGCTGATTTCTTCCAACAGGTAGATATAAGTGCGCTCCTGCCACTCGTTGGCCAGCCATTCGTTGTACTGGTGCAGGCACTGCACGGCGGCCATGATCCAGGCCGTCACCCGGTCTACCGGGTTCAGTTGGATATTGTGCTGCCGCAGCCGGGCGTCAAAGCCTCGCGTTTCGTTGGCGTGGCGGGCTGTGTCCTCCCGCAGGGCGTAATCCACGTAAAATTGCCAGACTCCCTCCGGGAAAGCCTCGTCCAGGTTCTTGCCGGCCAGCTTGAGCAGGTTCTGGTAGCCCCAAATGACGGCCGCCGGGCCGGCGAAAAAGGCGTTGTAGACGGCCTTGTCCAGGGCCGTTTCCACGCCCTTAAACAGCAGGTTGATGTCCCGCTTGACGACGTTGGCCGGCGCCCGGCGGCCCGGCAGCCGGGCCAACCCGTTGAGAATGACGCCGGGCACGTTCCCGGCCGGGACGACCCGCGAAACCGCGTCCACGACGCTTTCCACCTCCGGCAGCGACAGCCGAGAAAGGTCGCGAATCATGGCCGACTGGGCAATCGTCCGCAAATTATCGGCCGTCTTAATGGATGCCTGGGCGTACTGTTGATTTGCCTCCACATACCTGATTATATGGGAACCTGTTGAAGATTCGCAACTTAAGCAGATTCTCAGCCTAACCCGGCGTTTCTGGCTCGAATAATGGCCTCGGCCCGGTCCGCCACCTGTAGCTTGCTGAAAATGTTGGAGACGTGGTTGCGCACTGTTTTGACGCTGATGGTCAGGGTCCGGGCAATGTTGGTGTTGTTGCGTCCCTGGGCAATCAAATCCAATATTTCGCGCTCCCGCTCTGTCAGGTCAGGAAACAGCTCATCCGCAGCGGCCGGCCGGGGCTGGGCAAAGAACTTTTGCAGCCGGGCAGCAATGGCCGGCCCAAAAAGCGCTTCCCCGCGCGCCACGGCCTGGATCACCCGGACCATCTCCTCCTGGCCGGCGCCCTTCAGCACGTAGCCCCGCGCCCCGGCGCGCATGGCGGCAAAGACAGAATCGTCATCTTCAAACATGGTGACGATGATCACGCCCACGTGCGGGCTGGTGCGCACAATCTGGCGCGTCGCCTCAATGCCGTTATCGCCCGGCATCTGGATATCCATCAAGACCACGTCGGGCTGGATTTGTTCGGCCTGGGCCACGGCGGCCGCCCCGTTGTCGGCTTCCCCTACCACTTCAGTATCAGGCAATGACTGGAACAGGGCGCGCAGCCCTTCGCGGAAGAGGGTATGGTCGTCGGCAATGAGAATACGAATGGCTTCGCTCATGGTTCTACGAGACCGGGGTGAAAGGCAAATGGACAGAGACGGCCACCCCCCCACCCGGCCGTGACTTCACTATCAGCCTTCCGCCCAGTTCGGCCGCCCGCTCACGCATCGAGGCCAGTCCCACGCCGGTTCCGGGCTGCAGCGGCAGGCCGCGGCCGTCGTCTTCAATTTCCAGACGGAGGCCGTCACTGACCATCAGGCGGACGGTGCAGTGGCTGGCTCCGGCGTGGCGGACCACGTTGGTAACGGCCTCCAGGGCAATACGATAGGCGGCCACTTCCACGGCCGCCGGCAGCGCCGGCATGGTTGCCGGCGCCTCGATGGTGATTTGCAGGCCATTGCTGCCTGTATGGGTGGCGGCGTACTCGCGCAGCGCCGGGGCCAGACCCAGTTGGTCCAGCGCTGGCGGCCGCAAATCGTAGACCAGGCGGCGAACGTCGGCAATGGCCGCTTGCGTTTGGGCTTTAAGCTCGGCCAGCAGTTGTTCGGCCGTTTCCGGGTCGTAGCGAATCTGGTTGCGGGCAGCGTCCAGTTTGAGCGGCAGGGTGGCCAGTTGCGGCCCCAGGCCGTCGTGCAGATCGCGCCGCAAGCGCCGCCGCTCTTCCTCCCGGGCTACCACCAGTTGTTCGCGGGAGTGCTGGAGCCAGGCCGTGAGCTGGGCCGCATACACCGCCGTGCCGGCCTGCCGGGCAACGTTTTCCAGCAGGCGTCTCTCGGCCGTGGTAAAGACCTCGCCTAGCGCGCGGGGGGCGACCAGTAACTGGCCAATCGTTTCAGCGTGATAGACGAGCGGTAGCGACTCAACCGGCAACTCTCGGGCTGTCCCGGTGGAAGCCACCACCCGCATCTCGCCATCCTGCCTGACCGCAACTGCTACGTAGGGTAGCCGGAGTGTCTGGGCAATCGTTTCCACGATGGCCGGCAAGATTTCGCCGGGCACGGCGGTGGCTCCCAGCCGCTCCCCCAGGCGCGATAACACCGTCGCCGGATCATCCCGTTCACCATACATCAGCCGGTTGACGGCCCGTTGCAAGCGCTGGCGCAGGGGGTTGAAAAGGACGGCAATCAGCCCTGTGGCCAGGATCGCCAGCGCCACGTTGCCCTGGGCCTGTAGCAGGCTACCCAACGCGCCCACGACTAGAACATAGAAGCCTACAACCAGCGCAGTTAGCCCGGCGTAGACCAGCGTGCGGTTGACGACAATCTCAATGTCAAACAATTGGTAGCGTAAAACGGCGATGGCCAACGATAAGGGGAAAATAAGCAGGCCAAAGGTATAGCTGGTCACCCCGGCAAGCTGGCTCACAAAAGCAAATCTGAACAGGTTCGGATCGGCCAGGTTGTAGAAGATCGTCGGCGTGCCGGCCTGGCTGAGGGACGGCAAGGTAAGAAAATGGGTGTAATAGCCAAAAGGGCCAAGCACGGCGGCCGTCAAACCCAGGATGGCCCACCGGGTCTGCTGCCGCTCTTGCGGAGTGGAGACACGAAAATAACGGTAGACCTGGGCATAGACGCCGCTAGCCGACCACCCCAACAGAGTCACGATTTGCAGAGGACGGGGCCAGGTGGTGAAACTAAACGGCGCGCCGGAGAGGAAAACGGCCGGCAGGTTGAGCAGCGCCCAAACAAAGGCCAGGCCGCGCGTCCAGGGAGGGATGAAACGGCCGTCGGGGAAAAGATAGAGCAGGCTTACACTGGCGGCCAGGCCCAGGTAACGAACGATGCTGGCTGCCCAATTCTGCAGCGGCGAATCGGCTCCCAGGGCGTCTATGGCCGCCAGGGGGGTGACGACCAGGGCCAGCGCGACGAAGCCGGCCATCGCCGACTCTCACGCCCGCCAGAAGATCACGGTGGCAATGGCGACGTGCGCCAGGATTAGAATGACGTCCAGCGCCGTCAGGTAAGCGGCATAGGAGCCGGCCGAAAGATCCAGGTCACGCAAAACGCGGCCATACCGGGTGGCCGCCTGGAGTAGTTGCTCGTAACGAACAGGGACGCCGGCCACGAACAGCGTTACGGCCAGAATTGCCACGCTGAGCCAGCTCGCCTGGAGGGCGCGAGGCAAGAGGCGAGAAAGACCAGTCTGGTTCACCAGTTCTTGGCCTGGCAACTCACGCCTGGTTTGCCGGAGGTGCATGCTGCTTCATCTTGATACGCCGGCCGCCACGACGAGGGAGCGGCCGGTAATACGTTGCCTAATTACCACTGTCCGGTGCCGGCAGCGTTTCCAGGTACAGCCACATCGCTTTGAGATCATCTTCGGACAGGTTGTGGCCGATAGCCCACCAGGGCATTAATTCGCCACTAACGTACTGGCCATTGGACGTCATACCGATAATCATGAGGCTGATGAAGTCCGCTTCCGACCAGGCGGCTAACGGGCCACCTGTCGCGGCCGAGATGTCGGCTGCCTGGTGGCAAACCAGGCAGTTGCTGATGCGGGCCAGGTATTCGCCGTACTCGACGCTGATGGCGCGTTCGGGCGCAGGTGGTCGCCGGCCGTCGTGATCGATCTTTTCTGCCGGGAACCAATCCTTCGGGTTGAAGAGAGTAATAAAGACCCGGCCGAGCGGGGCGATTTTGGGCGCTGGCAAGACCTTATCTACCGGCGGCACACTTTTAATGTAAGCGATAATGGCCCCCAGGTCTTCGTCGCTCAGGTAATAGTAAAACTGGGCCGGGGTGATGACCAGTGACCGGCCGTCGGGGCCGATGCCGTGGCGGATGGCGCGCACCCAATCGGCATCACTGTAGCCCTGCCCCACGCCGCCCCGCCCGCGGGTGAGGTTACTGGCGTAGATCTGGCCCAGCGTAGGGTCATTGATTGAAATCCGGCCGGCCAAATTGCTCCCGTGGCACTCTGTACACAGACCCACCTGGACCAGTTCCCGGCCGCGGGCAATGGTCGCCTCGCCTGTTGGAATAACCACTATCTCCGCTTCGACATCGTACGTCCGGCGCAGCCGCCACTCAAAGGAAAGCTGCGTAAAAGCCAGGGACAGGCCCATCAGGACAATCAAACCAGCGCTCAGGGTCAATAATCGCCTCATCGTCTGTTTCTTTCTGTTCTAAATTATACCCAAGAACTCGCGCAAGTTTCAGCGGTTCCAAAGCCAGCTCGTCGCCGTGCGGGCCCTTGGACTCATTTACCCATAAGGGCCGCCCTGACTGCAAATCTCTTTTTTGGCAGATAGTCCATATTTCTCCATGAATAAAGTAGCGTAGCGCCAGCGCCAGCATAGTTGGTCCTACGAAGGGCGAAAAGGCAAGGGTTGCGACTGCCAGGGGAAAAGCCACCAGGAGCGGCAGCGCACTCCAGTGTGGCCAGAATTGGCTGCGCCAGATAGCGACGCCGGCCGCAGCGGCTCCAACGAGGCTCATTAACTGGCCTAATAAGCTGGACCACACCCCACCAGCCGGCCGCTATAAACAGCAGGGCGACAGAGGTCAGGCGGTTTAAGGTTTCGTACCGCTGGTAAGCGGCCGTTCCTGGATCCCCCCACCCAACGTTGAGAAAGGCGAACATCAAGGGAATGGCGGCCGCGCCGCCCAGCAGGCTCAGGACGCCTAATATACGGTTGGTTGAAAGCATTCGATTCACTCCTTTAGCAGGCGTCACTCTACTCCGTTCCCCGTCCTGTTGTCATGGGGCTGGCGTCCTGATCTGGTCGGGAAAATACTCAACACAGTGCCTGGCACGGGGCAGAACCACTCTGGATAATCTAAGATCGTTTGCCCCGTGCCAGGCACTACCCCATGTGCGGCTAATTGTTGGCGATACTGTGAGTCTCAAACCAGGCCGCGATTTCTTCCAGGGGCAGCTTCTCCACAGTAACGCGCGAGGTGACTGTCACTGACGTAAGCGACAGTCACCTCCAGGACGGGCAAAAGGCTTCACGGCCGGCCGCGCAATATTCCACCCGGCCGCCGACCATCGCCAGCCAGACCTCGAGGTCTTTGATGGCCTCCGGTTCGACGGCCAACGGGTTGCCGGACAGGATGATCAGATCGGCGTACTGGCCCGGGGCCAGGCGGCCGACTTCCTCGTCGCGGAAGAGGGCGTAGGCGGCGTTGCGGGTCATCAGGGGCAACGCTTCGGCGGCCGTGATGGTATGCACCTTTTGCCAGGTGGGCGATTCACAGACCTGGCCGTCTTCGCCCACTTCATTGCGCGTTACCAGGCTGTAGAGGTCGTCCAGCGGCCGGATGCGGCCGAAGAACGGGTCGTCGCCATGCCAGGCGACGGGCAGCCCCGGGTTGGCATCCAGCAACGCCCGCCAGGGCCACTCCCAGGACTGGTACTCCGGCGGCGGGGGTGGGCCAAAGGGGTTACAGACCGGGTAGGGGCCGAAGATGACCGGCACAATGCCGATTTCGCCGTAGCGGGGCAGCAGCTCCGGCCGGATGACAGCGTTGTGCTCAATGCGGTGGCGGTAGCTGTTGGGCTGGCCGGCCAGCGCGGCGGCAATGGCGGTTTGGGCCTGCTCCACCGCCCGGTCGCCGATGGCGTGGATGGCCACCTGGAAGCCGGCCGTCTGGGCTTCGGCCACCAGGCTATTCAGTTCCTCCTGGCTGAAGAACAGGTCGCCCAGCCCTTCTCCCGCCTGCAGCTCGTAGCTCAGGGCCGGCCGTTCGCAAGTGCCGCCGTCGGTGAAGATCTTGACGCCGCCGATCCGCAGCATCTCGCCTGGCGTATGGGTCGGTGCGTACTCCTTATACCACTCTCCTTGCAAACGGCCGCAATTGTCCGTAGCCACCAGGTACAGGCTGGTGCGAAGGCGGAGCTGGCCGTTTTTGGCCAGCTCCGCCATCTCCTGGAGAAATTCTTCGGTCACGTATAGGTCGCCAATGGTGGTGATGCCATTCTCCAGGGCGACTTGCTGGGCTTCGGCCAGGCTCATTTCCAGGTACTGCTCGGCGTCGTTGAGCAGGTGGGTGTGGGGATCCACAAAGCCGGGCATGAGGGTGCGCCCTTGCAGGTCAACGACGACGCTCCCCGGCCGGCGCAAGGCCAGGATCTCTGCGTCGCCGCCGACCGCTTCAATCCTATCTCCGGCAATGGCCATAGCCTGGGCTTCCGGCCGGGTGGTGTCCATCGTCAGGATGGCGCCGTTGTGGAAGATCAGGTGCTGCTGTGGGCTCACAGTCGGCGCGGGCGAAGGCGTGGGGCCAGACTGGAACGCGCGGCAGGCCGCCAATCCCAGGAACAGGAGGAATAACGTGAACGCCCGACCTTTTTCTTTCATATTGACAGTCCGTATCAAAAACCAGGCAGCGGCAACAACCCGATCATGATTCCCAGTGCCAGTACAAGGAACAGGGTGATCACGATGGCGGGGACAAGGAACCATTTTGAGACCGGTGGAGTTTGGGGCACAAAGCCGGCCGGCCACCAACGCCTGAGCGCCAACCCATAAAGGATTGTCAGCGGCAACCCGGCCGTGATGGTATGGTGCAGCAGGTGAAACTGGTCGGTGTGGCTGATCGGCTGCCAGTAAAGAAAGTGTGAAACCAGGCCCTCGCTTGCCATTACGACGAAAACCGGCCCGGCAAAGGCCAGGAACCGGGTGGCACCCTGTGCCCACAACCGGTGGCGGCCGTCCCACAGGCTAAGAAAGAGGTGCGGTAGGCTCAAAATGACGATGGCCAGGTAAAGCAGTAGCAGCGGAGAACCAAGCCGGTCTTCCCGGCCGGACATATTCGGCGTCACCTGGTAATACATCGCCACATAAGCCCCGGCAAACAGGCCATACCCTGCTGCCAGCCCCATGAGGAGTAAAGTAAAACGTGAAAGCCGGTAGTACCAGTTCATAGTCCCGCGTGCTCATCTACCCAAAGGGCATAGCCGATTGCCATCCAGGCCATACCAAGTGGCGCCGCCATCAAGACTCGGGCGTTCTGGTCGTTGAAGCCAGCCATAGCCAGTGTAGCGGCAATCAGCAGCCATACGACCTGGCGTGGCAACGTGTTTGCTCGCAGAATGGTGATGCCGATCAGCAGAAAGCCTGTCACCAAAGCCAGGAGCCCTGGAATGACAAACACCGGCATAAGGGGGAAGTCGCCGCCAAAGAAGAGTTCCTGTATCCCGCCACCAAGAGCCAGCAGGGCAACGCCGATCAGCCCGGAACTCTGCCCGACACGTCCTGAGATTCCAAAATGGCCGGCCGCCCGGGCGCGAATAACCAGCCCGGCCGCGCCCATTGTAATCAAAAGCAGGGCCATGATGAAAAAGGGTGCAGGGGCGCTCCACTCTCTCATTGACCTGCCTGGCAGGCCACACTCAGAGGCAATACACCCTTCAGGTTGAAAGGCAATAGCCACTACGCTACCAATCAACAAAGTGCCGCCTACGATAGCTGCCAGGCCGCTTAACCGGATCAGGTTTGATTTCGCCATGTGGACGTGCCTCTCTTACTGCACCTGGACGGTGATGCTCTGCGTCGCGCCCTCGCCGGCCAGGGCTTTGTGCTGGCCATCGGCCGCCTGCAGGCAGAGCGTGTGCGTTCCCGGAGTCAGTTCCAGCTCGGCCTCGGTCCGGCCTTCGCCAAAGTGGACGTGGGCATCGTCCCGGGGAATACTCTCGCCCGCTGGCAGGCAGGGTGTATCTACCATGATGTGCAGATGGTCAGCCCCGTCGCGCGCCTCGCCGGCCGGCTCGACGATGAAGTTTTCGGCGGTCATCACTACCCGCACCGGGCTACTCACGGACGCGCCGTCGGCCGGTTGGGCAAAGCGGACTTGCGGCTCAGGCGCGTTCCCCTGGCAGGCCACGAGCAAAAGCGCCAGGATCAGGCAACTCAAGAGAATTGGTAAGCGGACAAACGTCATTTTAGACATCAGATTATCTCCTCGCGGCCGTTAGGCCGCCACTGCTGGCCGTTCAGGTAACAGCCGGACCATACCGAGACCCGAGAGCGCGGCCGATAACAGGGCTACAGTAGCCAGTGCCAACAACTCCCGGCCCTCACCACCCAGGGACAGACCTGTATTGATCTGTTTCCTAAAAGCATTATTTACCTCCATGATCAGAATGTCACTTTTATCGGCCGGCGAGTGGCCGTGGCTGGAAACCAGCCAGAGTCCAAGATCGGCCAGAACTGGCGGGTTGGTCATGTTTCCCCACCTTAAACCAGCAGGCGTCCTGTTGTCATGGGGCTGGCGTCCTGATCCGGCCGGGAATCTGGCCCGCACTGATCCCCCTACCCCACCCCACTCCCTGGGAAAATCGCCCCGAGAACGGCCCTGCCTAGTTGCAAAACAGCTTGGAGGTCTACAATCTTACAAAACTACAGAATTACATTTTTACACTTATGAAGAAATACAGTTTTGCAAAGATGCAGTAATGTATAGTTGCAATTATGTATTTTTTCATAAATACAAAATTGTATTTTTGTATTTTTTCAAAACTGCAACTATGTAGTCTTGCAAAAATACAGATTTTTAGTATTGTAGTATTGTAGAAGTGCAATACTGTAATCCTGTAAAATTACAACACTACAACTAGCAAAGGACGGTGTCATGGCCACAAGAATGATTTGCGTTGCTAACCAGAAGGGCGGGGTAGGGAAGACGACGACGGCCGTCAACCTGGCCTACGGGCTGGCCCAGGCGGGAAAAAAGACGTTGTTGGTGGATCTGGACCCTCAGGCCAACACGACCGTGGCGGTGCTGGGGCAAGACGAGCCAGAATTGACCACTTACGACCTCCTGGCCCGCGATCAGGCGCTGGCCAACGTGATCGCCGAGACCGGCCAGCCACGCCTGTTCCTTTTGCCCAGCGAGATTGACCTGGCCGGCGTTGAAGCGGAACTGCTGGGCCAGGTCGGCAGCCAGACGTTGCTGCGGAGCATTTTCCGCAAGAGTCTCAAGTCTGGTTATGATTACGTGGTCATTGACACGCCGCCGAGCCTGGGACTGTTGACGCTCAACGCCCTGGCCGCCAGCACCGAAGTCGTCATCCCGGTTTCCGCCTCATTTTTTGCCCTGAAAGGTATTGCCCAACTGGAGCGGACCATCAGCCTGGTCCGCGACCGCCTGGATTGCCCAGACCTGCGCATTGGCGGGGTAGTCTGCACGCTCTATGACCACACCAACGTGGCCAGGGACGTCTACCAGGCCATCCAGCGCCGGTTCGGCGACCGGACTTTTAAGGCCGTTATCCCCAAAAATGTGAAAGTAGAAGAAGCGCACAGCCGCAGTCTCAGCCTGTATGATTATGCGCCGCAAAGCAGCGGCGCCCAGGCCTATAAAGAGTTGGTTGAGGAGGTGATCGGCCGTGGTTGATAAGAAGGAGAGAAAAACCGGGTTAGGGATTGACGCCTTCTTTCCGGCGACCAGCCAGGAAGAAAAAGCGCCGGAGGTAAAAGCGCCGCAGCCGGCCAGGACAGCGCCCTCGACACCACGCCTGCGGAAGGCGGCCGCACCGCCGGCCAGGAAAGAGCCGGCGCCGGAGAGCGGTCCACCCCGGCGGACTGCCTGGCTGCGCGAGGACCACCTGGACCGGCTGGAGCTTTTGAAACGGAAGGAACGGCGGCGGCTCCGGCAACAATATAAACGCGTCAGTATGACTTCGCTCATTGACGAAGCTATCGAGGCTTACCTGCAAAAGATGGGCGTTTAGGCTGGCCAAAGGCAGCATCTCCGCCGGGATGCCGTTCTGTCTACCGGGTTAAAAGGAGTGGTTGTAATAACCACCCCTTTCGTTGCCGAGGGGGTAACATGATATTACTCCCTTGTCTGAAATATGGCCGCAAAATACGACTGATAAAGAAGGGCAGCAAATGGACGATCCAAATCAACAACGGGCACTGGTTCCAATTGAACAAAGAGAGATTGGCTTTTACGGCGATGCGTTGACGGCCGTTCTAAGCGATGACGGCACGGTGTATGTCCCGGTTCGTCCTATATGCGATTATCTGGGCATAGCTTGGAATGCACAGTACGAGCGAATGAAACGGGACCCTGTTCTATCAGAGGTTATGATGTCTGTTCGTGTAACACGAACAGACATAGATTCCGGCAGCAAGCAGCCGCGCACAAGCCAGGTTGTAGCTTTACCCCTGGACTTTGTCAATGGCTTCTTATTCGGCATCAACGCGAGTCGAGTCAAGCAGGAAGCTCGTGAAAACTTGATACGTTACCAGCGCGAATGTTACCGTGTTCTGGCTGATGCTTTCCTGGACCGGCCGCTGCCAACCGAGCCGTCGCCAGCAATGGTGTCCCTGGCCCAAATCCGCGAAATGGGCCTGGCAATTGCCGAAATGGCCGAGCAGCAAATGGAATTCGAGCAGCGCATCATAACCACCGAGAGCCGGTTGAACAAGGCGGCCGTGTTCATGGGGGAAATGGGCCGGCGGGTGACCGTCCTGGAGCAGAAGCTGGCGCCGGGCAACGTGATTACCGATGCCCAGGCCGAGGAGATTCAGGCGGCCGTCCACGCCCTGGGCATGCTGCTGACGGAACACGACAAGAGCAAGAACCACTTCCAGGGCATCTTCAACGAGCTGCACCGCCGTTTTGGCGTGACCAGCTACAAGCTGATCCCTCAGGGCAAATACCCGGCCGTGCTGGCGTTTTTGCAAGAGTGGCAAGAAAGAGCGAGCCGCTAATACCCTGGGAACGCGGGCAAGATGCCCGCGTTCCAATGCAGTCTGCTGATAATGGTAAGCTGCCTGAAACAGCAACACCCCCGGGGGCCGGGGGTGTTGCTGCGGAAGAGGAGAAGGAGGAGGAAAAGGAGGAGCTTGCTTAACTATCTGCCCGCAGTATACCGGGAAACGGCCGTAATCGCTGTTTAATTGGTTACAATGGCCATGTATTGTTCCATACCGGCCGGGTGACAGGCCGGATTCACACCGAATATTTCGTATAGTTGGCAAGCATCAGACCCCGCACACCTCGTGTCCCAACCTGCGGCGTTTTTTCCCCATTTGCCATACCTCACTACATCTATTACAATTGTTCCCTATTGCAAAGATTTGCAGTAAGGAAGGTTCCCATGAGCCATAACATGGTTGCCATCGCCGGCCGGCTGCGCGAGGCCGGCTACCGGGTCACGCCGCAGCGGCAACTGATACTGGACAGCATCTGCGCCCAGGGGGGCCACGTGACGCCCGAAGCGGTCTACGAGCACGTGCGTACCATCGCGCCGACCCTGAGCCAGGCCACCGTCTACCGGACGCTCCATTTCTTGACCGAGCAGGGCATTCTAACGATTACCCAGGTGGACGGCGGCCGGTTTGGCTACGAACTGGCCGGCCCGGAACCGCATCACCACCTGGTCTGCCGCGCCTGCCAGGCTTCCATCGAGCTATCCCACGCCACGCTGCGCCCGCTTTACCACGCCATCGAAGCCCAACATGATTTCGCCATTGATATGAACCACGTGACCTTTTTCGGCCTGTGCGCCGATTGCCGGCATGTGGCTAGAAGATGAAAGTGGGGTAGGGGGGTAGATGAAAAAGGTGTCAGGTTATGATACGTCGTTATCTCTGGTTAGGAATTATAGTTTGGTGGTTGGTGGCCTGTGGCGGGCAGGAGGCAGCGCTGGAAGACGGCCGCCTCAATGTGGTCGCTACCGTCTCGCCGATCACCAACATCGTTCACAACATTGGCGGCGACAGGATTGCGCTAAGCGGCATCGTGCCTGAAGGAGTCAACTCCCACACCTTCGAGCCGGCCCCGTCCGACGCCCGCAAGCTGGTTGCGGCCGATTTGATCTTCATCAACGGCTTGCACCTGGAAGAGCCGACGCTGGAGCTGGCCCGGGCCAACCTGAAGGACGGGGCCGAGATTGTCCTTCTGGGCGAGATGACCGTTACCCCGGACGAGTACGTCTTTGACTTTTCCTTCCCCCGCGAGGCCGGCAGCCCCAATCCCCACCTGTGGACCAACCCGCGACACGCCCTCCGGTACGCCGAAATCATTCGCGACAGGCTGAGCGAGCGCGACCCGGACAACGCCGCTTACTACCGGGACAACTATGACACCTTTAGCCAGCGCATCACTGCCCTGGACGAGGCCATCCAGGCCACCACCGCCAGCATCCCGGCCGAAAACCGCAAATTGTTGACCTACCACGACTCCTTTGCCTACTTCGCGCCTACTTACGGCTATACCGTCATCGGCGCTATCCAGCCGGCCGATTTTTCCGAACCGTCGGCCCGGGAGGTCGCCGCCCTCATTGAGCAGGTGCGGGCGGAAAAGGTCCCGGCCGTCTTCGGCTCAGAGGTCTTCCCTTCGCCGGTGCTGGAACAAATTGGGCGCGAGGCTGGCGTCGCCTACGTAGATACCTTGCGCGACGACGATTTACCCGGCCAGCCTGGTGATCCCGAACATTCTTACCTTGGCCTGATGGTCTACGACCTGCAAATGATGGCCCAGGCCCTGGGTGGCGATCCGGCGTTGATGGACAACGTAGACACCGGCAACGTCACCGGCCCGGACACGGCCGTAGACCAACCGCAGTGATCAATGCCAACCTCCCGGAGGTTCAAGCGATGGTCGCCGGGCCGCCCGGCGCAATCGCCAACCTCGGGGAGGTTATTCGAGAATCGAGAACATGAACCCACTCATCGAACTGCGCGACATCCGTTTTGGTTATGGAGCCAGGCCGGTCCTGGACGGCATCAATCTCCACCTGCACCCCGGCCAGTTTGCCGCCCTGGTTGGCCCTAGCGGGGCCGGCAAGACCACGCTGTTGAAATTGATTCTCCGTCTGCTGCGGCCGACGAGCGGCCAGGTGTTCCAGCGGGAGACGCCGCCGTTACGCCTGGCTTACGTCCCCCAGTTGGAGACCGTAGACTGGAATTTCCCGGTGACGGCCGAAGAAGTGGTCTTGATGGGCATTGCCAGGCAATCCGGCCGCTGGCCCTGGCCGCGGGCGGCCGAGCGGCGGCGCGCCCGCGATATTCTGGCCCAACTGGAAATTGCCGACCTGGCCCAGCGCCACATCCGTGACCTGTCCGGCGGCCAGCAGCAGCGCGTTTTCCTGGCCAGGGCTCTCATTGCCGGGCCGGAGGTGCTGGTGCTGGACGAGCCAACCAACGGCGTGGACATGCGCAGCGCCGAAAACATCTTCCACCAACTGGCCCACCTCAACCAGGATGGCATGACCATTCTGATCACCACTCACGATTTGAATATGGCCGCAGCCCACGCTCCGTGGGTGGTCTGCCTGAACCAGACCATTATTGACCAGGGATCGCCGGAGCGGGTCTTCACCGAAGTGATCTTGAGCCAGACGTACCGGGGCGAGATGCTGGTGATCCGGCAAAACGGCCTGATTTTTGTTCAGCAAAAGCCACATGGCCACGGCTACCGGGAGCTGCTACCAGAACCAGTGCCGGGAGGGCTACCGAACCACAGCGCGCCGCAGGAGGACGTGGATGGACTTTCTATGGGTCCCCTTTCAGTTTGAGTTCTTTCGCAACGGCACGATAGCGGCCGTCTTGGTCGGTGGGTTGTGCGGGCTCATTGGCGTTTACATCGTCCTGCGCGGCATGAGCTACATCGGCCATGGCCTGTCCCACGCCGTTTTTGGTGGGGCGGTGCTGGCCTTCGTCATTCAGTGGAATTTTTACCTGGGCGCCGGGTTGTGGGGCTTTATCGCTGCCCTGCTCATTAACCAGACCGTCCGGCGGACGCGGATTAACGCCGACGCGGCTATTGGCGTCGTCACCACGGCCAGCTTTGCCGTGGGCGTGGCCCTCATCTCCCGCTACCGGCGTTTCACCCAATCGTTCGACGCGGCCTTGTTCGGCAACATCCTGGGGGTGACGGCGGCCGACGTGGCTGTGATTGCCGGGGTCACGGCGCTGGTGGCCCTGATTGTTTTCGTGCTCTACAAACAGTTGTTGTTTACCACTTTTGACGCCGAAGTGGCTCAGGTCTATGGTATTTCTACCGGCTGGGTCGAGACCTGGTTTGCCCTGGCCCTGGCTGCGGCCATTATTGCCTCCATTCAAATCCTGGGGGTGACCATGATCGCCGCCGCCCTGGTCGTACCGGCCATCACCGCCCGGCTATTAACTGACAGTTTTCACCGGATGATCGTCTTGTCAACAGGGTTGGGGGCTCTGACCGGCTTTGCCGGGATGTATCTCAGTTTTTACGTAGACGTCTCCAGCGGCGCCACCATTGTCTTGCTGCAGGCCTTCCTCTTTTGCCTGACCCTGGCCCTCCGCCACAGTTCCGGCCGCCTCCTCCACACCCACGTTTAATCTCCAATCTCCCCTTTCCGAACAGATGATCGAATTGGGTCTTGACAAGAAGGAAAAACAGGTTTACTATACCTGTTGAGTATCATACTTTAAAGTATTATACTTTGATTGTATATTTGAGGGTACTATGAGTAAGACCGAATTCCACGGCCGCGAGGCAGAACTGAAGCTGCTGGAGAAATTATGGCGTTCCTCCAAAGCAGCCTTACTGATTCTATACGGCCGGCGCAGAGTAGGCAAGACCCGCCTTCTGACGCACTGGATCGAACGGCACGCCGACCGGGCCATTTACTGGGTCGCCGAGCCGACTTCGGCGCTCGATCAGCTCCGCTCTTTCTCCCAGGCTCTTTATAACTTCAAAAACCCCGAGGCGCCAGCCCCCCTGGACTTTACTTATGCCAACTGGGAGCAGGCTTTGCAGCAGGCGGGCGCCCTGGCCAAACACGAACGCCTGGCCCTCATGATTGACGAGTTCACCTATTTGCTGGAGGTTGATCCGACCATCGTCGGCATCATGCAAAAGGCCTGGGACCACTGGCTGAGCAAGTCTAACCTGATCCTGGCCCTCTCCGGCTCGCAAATGGGCCTGATGCAAAAGCAGGTCCTCTCCTACCAGGCCCCCCTCTACGGCCGGGCCACCGCTCAAATGCAGCTTCTGCCGCTATCGTTTGACGTTACGGCCAGATTCTTCCCCCATTACACTATCCAGGACCGGGTGGCCATCTACGCCATTTTTGGCGGTATTCCCGCTTACTGGGAGCGTATAGATGGTTCTGCCTCGGTCATGGAAAACGTGCGCATGCAGTTGTTAACCCCCAACACGCTGATGCAAGAAGAGCCCCGGCTATTGCTGCAAGACTTTATTAATGACCAGCATAACTACGTGGGCATTATGCGGGCTATTACTCAAGGGGCGCGCACCCAAAACGCTATTTCTAGCCGGACGGGTCTCCCCCAGGGACACGTCTCCAAGTACCTGAGCGTGCTGCGCGATACCGGCTTCGTCGAGCGGCAGGTGCCGATTACTGAAAACGAGAGTTCGCGGCGCGGCCGCTACTTCGTCACCGATCCCTATCTGCGTTTTTATTACCGTTTCCTGGCCACCCATCAGGCCCAACTGGCTATGGGTGTCCAGCAACAGACCCTGACGACAATTGAACAAAATATGCCGGCGTTCATCGAAGAAAACACCTGGCGCGAGCTGTGTTCGGAGTGGGTGCTGCGGGCCAGCGCTTACGGCAAAATACCAGTAACTGTGGAGAAAGTCGGCGGCGACTGGAAACGGACCCAGGCGTTTGACGTGGTCGGCATTAACGAGGCCACCCAGAACCTGGTCCTGGGCAATTGTTTGTGGCGCGACTCGGCCGCCGACGCCGGCGTTATGCGTGACCTGGTAACCAGGACGTCGGCCATTGTGCCCAAGAAGGGGGAGTGGTCAGTGCTTTACCTTGGCTTTGCCTCGGGTGGTTGGAGCGAAGAAGCGGCCGACCTGGCTGAGCAGCTTGCCACCACCGAAGCGCCGGGCAAGAACTGGCACGTGGCAGGCGTCAAATTGCTAGACCTGAAGCAAGTAGACACCGATCTGGCACATTGGAGCAACGGCGTCCACTAGCTTATTAGAGGTGACAGGCACTTTTAAAAGTGCCTGTCACCTGAATATACGAAAACAAAGAAAAAGGCCCCGTGACTACATTCTGGCCGGAAAACAGTCACCGGGGCCGGGCAATGGGTAGGGACGTTAGTCCCTGTGGATAGCTTATACCAAACTGTCCCTGGCGTCAAGCCCTTCCCACCCATTGCCCTCATTTCAAGGAGATAGCAATGGGTTTTTGTTTGCAACCCCCTATACGAAATAACGATACGGTTTTATAAGCTGTAGCCCGGCCGGGGCCAGTTTCTTCGGCCGGCGGCGTTGGCGTGCTGCCCCTTTTCGGCTGGCTGTCAACTCCTGGCCATTAGCTGTCTGGCGGTGAACCATTGTGAATGGCCGCCGTTAATGGCCAGGGGCTGGTAGTTTCAGCTACCAGGAAGACAAAAAGGCTAAGCGCCTTTTATCTGATCGCACCTAGCCTTTGTCTTGTTTGGACAAAGCCACATCTCTGCCGGCATCTGGTGTGCCACCACCTGTTGCCCGTCAAAGAGCCCCTTGAGTGGGGAGGGGGATTTTGTGTCCCCATGTGGCTTCACATCAACCAACCAGGAGGATAGCATAGCCCGATCCTGGTGTCAATGGATCACCTGTTCTGAGTGACCAGGGCGGCTATGCCATCGAAAAATGGATGGCCAAGAAGCCAGTCCGTCGCCGGCGCTGTTAGCGGCGCAGCGGCGACTGGACCAATTGCGGGTTGACCGTCGTTCCCGACCGGCGGCCGATCAGGATAAACCACCGCAGCCCACCCCGTCCGGCGGCCGGATGACCTCTCCGGCGACGGCAACGGAGCAACCGGCCGTGGCGGACCCCTGGTCAACCCTCCCCGATCACCTGGGCTGGGGCAGCGCTTCCCTCACGGCCGCCATGCGCGCCGCCCGCCCGCGCCGTCCTCAAGCAGGAGCAGAGGGGGAGAGGGGGAGACAAGGAGCCAAGGAGCCGTGGGGACAGGGAGAATCCTTTGAACCTGAACTTTCGACGCTTGACACAACTACACAACTACATAACTACACAACTACATCTATCCGGCTCTACCCTGACCTAACCCTGGCCATGCTGCGCCGGAAACAGGCGGCCGCCGGTCGGCTCTGGTTGCTGTTGCGGCACCTGGATAGGGATGGGCAGGGCTGGCTTCATATAGCTGCAATTCGGGAAAAATTGTGCGACCCCCAGGCCCCCCTGCGCCTGTGCGGTTGGCGGCAGTTGCGTAACCTGATCCGGCAGGGGGAGGGCATTTTTTGGCAGCCAGATAAGGAGCGCCTGTGGCTGAAATCCACCGCCCGCGTGGCGGCCGCGCTGGGCGTCACCAGATTGTCGCTCCGGCCGGTGGCTGTGCCGGTCGCCGCCCTGGTGGGCACCATTGGCCAGGTGCGCGCCCATTTTTACGCTACCTTCCACAGCGGCCGGGGGAGGGAGCAGCGGGGCAGGAGAGCAGGGGGCAACGGGCGGGGGAGGGCGATGCCTGTGGCGCGGGCGACGTTGCAGCGGGTGAGCGGGGTCAGCCGGCGTAGCCAGCAGGCTTACGAGCGGCGGGCCGCCGTTAAGGTCCAGTTTAATTATGCCGTGGGCGAGGTGGCTACCCCTGAAGAGAGCCAGGCGCGCGGCTGGCAGCATGGCCGGGCGCTGTTCACCATCCAGGATTACCGGCGCCGGCAGAGACGCCAGGAGAAGAACTACCTGGCCTGGCAACTGCCTAACAGTTATAGCGGCGTACACGACCAGCAGCCGAAAGGGGCACAAAAGCGCCTCAATCGCCAACTGGCAGACCTGTTGACCCAAGGGACGACGGGGAACGGCCGGGAGACGAGAGAGAGCCAACAGCGCTTTTATGCCAACGCGGTGCTGGCCGTCAGGAGCTATAACCGTTCTCCTGGTCGAGACGTCTACTGGCCGGCCCAACAGTTGAGGCGCGGCCGGCTGTGGCAGGTCATTGCGGCGCTACCGGCAGGGAAGAAATGAACCGGCGCTGGAAAAAAGTTGCCGCCCTTCAAAAGGGATTGATTCTATGAAGCTTGATCCATAATATCCTCTTATCGGTATAATCATGCCAGCCAATTTGGAACGCAGACAGGCTGTCCACGTTCCCAGGGCACTTCGAGCTACTGAGTGTGCAAGTAGACCCGTGAGCAGTATGCGTTACCTGACACCTCATTTCATCCTGGAAAAACAGGCGGCCGGCCAGACAAAGCGTACACCCTGTTGCGGCGGCGCGAGGAAACTTACCGCCTCTTTCCTGGTCCAATGGTCGGCCGCCGGCGAGAACTGGCCCGACTCGCTCTACGGGCAAATGGATCCTAAGGGGCGCTTTGAAAACACCCTGGAAGGTTTGAAGACGCTCATCCAGGCAGAAAGCCTGCGCCGGCCGGTGGTCATTTATCTGGAAGACGCCCACTGGTTGGACGCCGACTCCCTGGTCTTTATCGAGCAACTAACCCGTAGCCTTGAACAATACCCGGTAGTCATTATCGCTACCACCCGGCCGGAACCGGTCGGCGGTTTGCTGGGACCCAGCCAGCAAATCGAGCTGGGACAACTGGCGGCGGCCGACCTGGAGCAACTGGCGACAGAGGTCCTGGGCACGGCCGTAGCTCCCGGCCTGGTGAAGATCTTGGTCGAGCGAAGCGACGGCAACCCCTTCTTTGTCGAACAAATTCTGTTTTATTTGCGGGAGCAAGGGCTGCTGTTTGCCGACGACAAGGGGGCGCAGGATGTTCACACCCTGCCGGACAGGGCTTTGCCGACGGATGTGCGTACCCTGCTCACGGCCCGCCTGGACCGCCTGACCCAGGAAGTGAAGGAAGTGGTGCAAACGGCGGCTGTCCTGGGGCGAGAGTTCGAGGTGGCCGTGCTGGCCCATATCTTACGTGAGGACCAGGCGTTATTCAACAAAATCCAGGCCGCCGAAAAAACGGCTATCTGGACCTCGCTGAACGAACTCCGTTACCTCTTCAAACACGTCCTGCTACGCGACGCCGCCTACGAGATGCAGCTCCGCACCCGCCGCCTGCTGCACCAACTGGCGGCCGAGGCCATTGAGTGGCTGCATGCGGCCGAGCTGGCGGCCGCCACAGCCTGATGGAGGTTAATAATTTATTTCGGTAATCCCAGACCCCGCAGGTCTCCGAGACCTGCGGGGTCTTATTCAGGCAGGTCTCCTGACCGCGCCTGGACCGGCCGCTACAGATTGAGGGCCGATTGGCCATCTTGCTCCACCCACTCTCGCTGGATCTGCTCAATAAACTCTTGCAGCGGCCGGTAATGGGATCCCTTCCAATAAATCTGCTGGCAATCCTGGCAGAGGTGAAATTTGTCGTAGTGCATCCTGGTCAGGGGTTCCAGCCGGTCCAGGATACTCGCTTTGGCTACCGGCTCTAACCGGCCATTGCAGCGCAGGCAACGTCGCCAGGGCTGGATGGCCGGGAAGAGCCGGAAACGGCGCAGGACGGCCCGCAATTGCTCCCGGGGATCGCGGCTGCGCAGGCAGTAGCCGTAAGTTACCACCTTGCGCATCAGCAGGCGCCGGTCACGCGTTAATAAAACTCGTTCCTCTTGCCAGGCCACTTCGGCCAGCTCGTCGTCCTGGTAGTCGTTGCGGTAGCGGGCGTCAAAGCCCAGCAGGCGCAGGTAGGTGGCCAGTTGGCCCAGGTGGTTGTCTACTACAAAGTGGGGAGGATAGGGCAAGGGCGGGCGGAGCGGTGGCAATGACGACACGTCAATCGTGGCAAAAGCCGGGTAGACGCTAATCCGATCCCCGGACCGGACCGGGTAGGCAAAGTCCACGGCCGTCCCATTGGCCAGGATCACCTCCACTTCCGTGTGGGGCACGCCCAGCGCCTCAATGGGATGTTTGATGGCTACCAGGCCGTTCAGGGGATAAGCGATACTCTTCTGTCGCCTGTTCACCTCGAGAAAATCATTTAACCCGGCGTAAAAGCGGAAGTAAGCCTGGGGTATTATTCCTTGCTCTACCTGCTCGGGCACGATCTCATCTGCCATGCTCTCTATTATACAACATCCCCAACCGTCAGTGCGCGAGTGGATAAATGTCACCCAGGAAAGGTGATATTCGCCACGACAGTTTCCGGATAGGATCCCCTACACTGTGAGTAAAGAGGTTGGAGTGAGAGTTAACGTTAGAGGTGCTTACTCTAACGCTAACTCAAACTCTAAACTTATGGAGGCGGACATGCTCACGGTAAATGATCTCATGACGGTTGGCCCGGACACGGTCACGCCGGATACACCCTTGCGGGAAGTGATTAACGTGATGAAACGCCAGGGCTGTCGCCAGTTGCCTGTCGTAGATGAAGCAGGGCGAGTGGTTGGCATTATTACCGATCGAGACGTGCGCCTGGCTGTGAATTCACCTGTTGTCTTGCACGAACGCTGGCAGGATGATCGTCTCCTGGAGACGGTCACGGCCGAAAGCTGCATGACACCAAACCCGATTACGGTGACGCCGGAAACCCCCGCCTACCGGGCGGCCGAAATGCTCAGCGCCTACAAATTCGGCGCTTTGCCCGTCCTGGACAACGGCCGGTTGGTGGGCATCATTAGCGTGACCGATTTCCTCGACCGCTTTGCCGCCGAACACCCGCCCGCCGGCCGTTCAAGGTAGGGCCAGGATGGCCCATTTAGCCCGGCGCACAAATGCTCAGGCCGGTCTCCTGACCGCACCTGGGTGGAGAGAGGTTAAGTGGTTAGCCCGGCGCTTCCCCGTCTTCGGGAAAGAAGATCTCCTCAATTGGTTTGCCAAACAGCCTGCCAATCTTAAAGGCCAACGGCAGGCTGGGATCGTACTTTTCCGTTTCTATAGCATTGACCGTTTGCCGGGAAACGTTAAGCTGTTCTGCCAGTTCTGCCTGGGACCAGTTCTGTTCAACGCGTAAGACGCGGACCCGGTTTTTCATTCGTAGCGTCTCTTGGCCAGGGTCAGACCCAGAAAATAGAAAATAGGCAGAAGAGACCAGACGTGCCGATAGCTCAGGTCTTCGGCCGGCAACTCGATACCCACCTCCAGGAGACCCAGCGTCATGAGCAGGAGCATAGTCAAAGGGTAAGCAATGACCAGCGCCTCCAGGTGGATGCGCCGCTGCAGCTCATCCAATTCCCCAATTTTGCGAATCAGCGCCAGGACCCAGAGGATGAAAGGCAGGACCGGAAGTAGTGCTACTGCCACCGTCAACGCCGGACTCATTTCGATCTCGACAAATCCCCGCGCCGCGATAAAGGACAATACAAACAGGATAGATGCAGCCAGGTAGCCCAGCGGGGCCGGTAATTCACGCCGAACAGACTTTTGCATGGCGACCACTCCTTTTGTTCAGTTAGAGTTTTGAGTTAGAGTTAGCCTCTTGCGTCGCCGGGTAGCGGCGATAGCGTACAACTTTACCGAGAATTGTAAAGCATCTTTGACTAAATGTCAAGTGTACTTTACACCACGATACAAGGCTAAATTGCGTCATCATTCGGCTACAGTTGGTTTAAATGAGAAACCAGACCCACGTAGAACAATTGATTTCAGTCCATGCAATAGCAACCAGGCTAAAAACAGGCCTGATCCTGGCCGGGCTATGCCTGGCCTTGCTGATCCCAGTAGCAGGCTGTTCTTCTGCCCAGGCCACGGCTGTCAAAAGCGGCGGCAGCACTTACTACGTCGCTCCTGGGGGCGACGACGATAACCCAGGCACCATAGACGAACCCTGGGCTACAATCCAGCACGCGGCCGATGTGGTTACCGCCGGTGACACCGTTCTGGTGCGCGGCGGCGTGTACAACGAACAGGTCACCGTCAACGTATCCGGGTCGGCCGCCGAGGGCTACGTCACCTTCCAAAGTTATCCGGGAGAAACGGCCATCCTTGATGGGACAGGTCTCACTGTCCCGGCGGCCGATAACGGTCTCTTTTTGATTGACAGCCAGAGCTACCTTATCCTGGACGGTTTTGAGCTACGCAACTATACGACCGGCAACGCCGGCCGTGTCCCCATCGGCATTTACGTCGCCGGCGACGCCCACCACATCCAGGTGAAGAATAACCACCTCCACCACATCGAGACCAATGCCGGACCAGATGGCAACGCCCACGGCATCGCCGTCTATGGCACAGAAGCCCCCTCGTCCGTCCACGACCTTCTGATTGAGGGCAATGAACTCCACGACCTCAAGCTCGGCAACAGCGAGGCTCTGGTGCTCAACGGCAACGTTGAGTTGTTCACCGTTACCCTCAACCTGGTCTACGACAGCGACAACATTGGCCTTGACTTTATCGGCTTTGAGGAAACGTCCCCCGACCCGGCCTACGACCAGGCACGAGACGGCATCGTTAGCGAGAATGTGGTCTATAACATTGACACCGCCAATAACCCCGCTTACGGGGGCGAACAAAGCGCGGCCGGAATTTACGTAGATGGTGGCACGCGCATTGTCATCGAGCGCAACCGCGTCTACCTCTCTAACTTCGGGGTGGAAATTGCCAGCGAGCATGCTGGCCGGGCCACCAGTTACGTGACGGTGCGTAACAACCTCATCTACCACAACCACGTCGCCGGGCTGGCTATGGGCGGCTACGACACCTTGCGGGGCAGCACTCATGGCTGCGCCATCGTCAACAACACTTTCTTTGAGAACGACGCCAGCCAGGATGGTACTGGCGAGTTGTTAATTCAGTTCGACACCCATGACAACATCATCCAGAACAACATCTTCTACGCCAACGACCAGAGCCTGTTCGTGAGCAACGATTTTGTCGAGAATGAGAACAACGTGGTAGATGACAACCTCTATTTCGCTCCGGCCGGCCCCGATTTCAGCGAGTGGGGCTGGCAAACGGTCTATTACACCGGATTTGACGCCTATCAGAGCGGGACGGGCAACGACCCGAATTCCCTCTTCGCCGACCCTCAATTCTTGAGCACAATTACACCTGACCTGCATCTGCTAGGCACATCTCCGGCGATTGACCAAGGCGAAAACCTGGTTGAAGCGGGAACGATGGATTTTGACGGCAACCCCCGTATCCACAACGGTCAAATTGACGTCGGCGCGTTCGAATTTATCGTCTTGAGCCAGGTTATGTACCTGCCGCTGTTACGCCGTGAATAGGCGCCATCACTTATGGTGAACTCCACCCCATCTCTGATCCGGCCGAAAGCCTTTTACTTCCTTTTCTTCGCTGCCGCCGCCTCTTTAATTCCCTTTTTAAGCCTCTACTACCACTCCTTGGGGCTGTCCGGGCAGCAAATTGGCGTTCTCACCGGCGTTGCTCCCCTCATCACCCTGGCCGGCGCACCCTTGTGGGGCGGCCTGGCCGACGCCACCCGGAAGCACCGCCTCGTTCTATTGCTGGCCCTGGCGGGAACGTGGGCGGCCGTCCTGGCCCTCTCCAGGTCCACGACCTTCGCCGTTCTGCTGCCTGTCGTCGTAATCCACGCCTTTTTCGCGTCACCCATTATTCCCCTCGTGGACAACGGCGTCGTGACCACGCTATCCGGCCGGAAGGCCGGGTACGGCCGGCTGCGACTGTGGGGTGGGGTGGGCTGGGGGGCAACGGCCGCGCTGCTGGGGACGGTATTGCAGCGCGCCGGGCTGCAATGGACATTTTACAGCTTCCTCTTCTTCTGGTTCATTACCCTCCTCGTCGCCTGGCGCTTGCCCGTCTCGCCCGGCACGGCCCATCACCCTTATTGGGCCGGTTTGCGCAAGCTGCTGGCCAACCCCCGATTTCTACTGCTGTTGGCCATTGCCCTGGTCAACAGCGTCAGCCTGTCCATCTTCCTCAACTATCTCTTCCTCCACCTGGAAGCCCAAAACGCCAGCCGGACGCTCATGGCCCTCTCGCTGACGGCTTCTACCCTCAGCGAGCTACCGGTGTGGTTTATTGCCGACCGGTTGCTGCGCCGGTGGGGGGCGGACCGGTTGCTGGCCCTGGCGCTCCTGGCCACGGCCGTGCGCGCTTTTGCCTACGCCTTCATGCCGGCGCCCTGGCTGGTGTTGCCCATCAACCTGCTGCACGGGCTGTCGTTTGCCGCCATGTGGTCGGCCGGCGTTGCCTACGCCAACAGCGCCGCACCACCGGGGTTGGGCGCGACGGCCCAGGGGGTGTTTGCCGGGGCGACGGTCGGGCTTGGCTCGGCCCTGGGCGCCTTTGCCGGTGGGTTGGTCTATGACAGCGCCGGTCCGGTGGTGTTGTTTCAGGCAACGGGCAGCCTGTTGTTAGTTGTCTTTCTGCTTTTTGTCTGCATCCCTGGCCTCGCTCGCCAGGGTCGCTACAAAGCCAGCGCGCCACGAACGTCTGAATAGCCGGCCATTGTTGTTGCCGGCCAGAGCGGCCGTGCTAACATAGCCGCTATGGCCGACAGCAAGGCGACCCTGGAACTCCTGGCCAAAGCGCCGCTCTTTGGCGGGCTGCCCCTTGCTGCCCTGGAAGCGACGCTCCGGGCAGCCCACCACCGCCGGGTGCAGCGGCAGGAGTTTTTCTTTCACCAGGACGAGCCGGCGACCACGTTTTACGTTCTCCTCGACGGCCGGGCCCGCCTGACCCAGTTGACGCCCGAAGGCCACCAGGTCATTATCCGGGTGGTGGGGCCGGGGGACGGTATTGGTATTATCGTCGCCCTCAGCAACGTACCCTATCCTCTGTCGGCCGAGGCCATCACCGACTGCCTGGCCCTGGCCTGGGATAGCCAGGCGGTCATCCAGTTAATGGAGCAGTACCCCCGGCTGGCGTTGAACGGCATGCGCCTGGTGGCCCACCGTTTCCACGAGCTGCAAAACAGCTACCGCGAGCTGGCCACCGAACGCGTCGAGCGCCGGGTGGCCCGCGCCTTGCTCCGCCTGGCCCGGCAGACGGGCAAGCGAACGGAACAGGGCGTGTTGCTCGATCTGCCCCTGTCGCGGCAAGACCTGGGTGAAATGACCGGCACCACGCTCTACACCGTCAGTCGCATCTTGAGCGCCTGGGAGCAAGCAGGGTTGATCGAGGCCGGGCGGGAGCGCGTCACCATCCGCAACCCCCACGGCCTGGTCGTCATCGCCGAAGACCTGCCTGAAAATAATTGACGCTTATAGAGCAGGCCAACCTGAATATCCCCATATGTAGTGGCAATCACCCGGTGGACCCCTCAACCGCCGTAGCCAGTAACTCCTTCAGTAAGTTGCACTCCTGGTCAAAGTAAGGGCGTAATTCCTGCGCGATAGTTAGCGTCAGATGCAGGTGGGGCAAATCTTCTTGACTCCCGTCTCAAAGTGAGGTATCATATCATCATGTGATATGATGACATGATGTGTGAAATTGAGATGAACACAGTCAAACAAATTCAACGAACCTATTACCTGATTTTGTCCCTGTTCTGGCTGGCGACGGCCATGCGGGCGGTGCTGGTGGTGCTGCTCATGGAGAGCCGGGGCGTTAACCTGTTCCAGATTGGCCTGCTGATGGGCGGTTATTCCCTGGCGGTGGTGCTGCTGGAAGTGCCAACGGGCGGGCTGGCGGACGCCATTGGCCGGAAACGAGTGACACTCCTGGCCTACAGCTTTATGCTGCTTTCCGGCGTGGTCTTTCTCTTTGCCTTTTCCTTCCCCGCCTTTCTGCTGGCCTGGCTGCTGGCGGGCCTTGCCAGGGCGCTCTCGTCGGGTGCGCTGGACGCCTGGTTTGTGGACAGTGTGCAGGCGGCCGAACCGGGGATAAACATCCAGCCGTCGCTGGCCCACGCCGGCACGTTTTCGACGCTGGCCCTGGGCGGCGGCACGCTGCTGGCGGGGCTAATTCCGCGCTTCTTTGGCGGACTGCCGGCCGATGGCACGGTCGTGCTGACTCCCCTCTCCGTGCCGATTGTCTTTGCCGTTGCCCTGGATATTCTCTTGCTGCTGGCGGCGGCCTGGCTGATACTAGAGGAGCGGCCGGCGGCGGGGGATGGCACGGCCGGTTGGCGGCAGGCGATTCGGCAGGTTCCGGTGATGATCAAGGATGCCGTTGGCCTGAGCCGGCAGAACAGCACTTTTGTGATACTGCTGGGTACGTCGCTGGCGGCCGGGGCGGCTCTGAGCAGCATGGAGAGTTTCTGGCAGCCGCACTTTGCCCGGCTGGTGGAGGGCGCGGCCGAGAATACCCTCTTTTTTGGGGCGGTGATGGCCGGCAATTTCCTGGTGGCGATGGTGGGCAATTTGCTGGCGACGCCGCTCGGCCGGCTGCTGCGCCAGCGCTATGGCCTGATGGCGGCCGTCTTCCAGGGCATCCAGGGGGCGATGCTGATCACCCTGGCGCTGCAGACGAACCAGTGGACGGCCGTTGCCCTTTTCTGGCTGGTCTACCTGAACGTGGGCATTCTCAACTCGCCGGTGAGTACCCTGGTCAACCAGGAGATTCCAGCCAGCCATCGTTCCTCGATGCTTTCCATCTTTTCGCTGGCAAGTTACACCGGGGGTTTCCTGGGCAGCGCCGGGCTGGGCTACCTGGCCGAGCACGGCTCCATTCCCCTGGTCTGGATTGTGGCCGGCGCGCTCTTGGTGGTATCATTATTCCTCTTCGTCCAGGTTGAAGTGAACCGGATGCACCGGGAACGTCACAATGAACAGCAAGCCTCGCTTCTCGCAAACGGTTAAAAAGGAGACGCTGGCCGAGCAGGTGGCTTCGGCCGTCAAAGAGTCTATCCTGGCCGGCGAGTGGCAGGCGGGCGAGGCCCTGCCGACCGAGCCGGAACTGTCGGCCCAGTTTGGCGTCAGCCGGGCGGTGGTACGGGATGCGACGCGGATGTTGATTGCCCAGGGGTTGGTGGAGGCACAGCACGGCCGGGGTGTCTTCGTCACCGGCTCGCCTCTGGAAGCGTTCAGCGACGCCCTGCTGCTGGCCCTGCGCCGGATGGGGGCGACGGTGTGGGACGTGGAGCAGTTTGAGCAGGTGATTCTGCCGGAGGTGTGCGCCCTGGCGGCGGTGGCGGCGACGGACGAGGAGATAGCGGCCCTGCGCGAACTGGCGGAGCGTAACCTGGCGGTGATAGACGAAATCCTGACGGCGTGGTGGCCGGCCGATAAGCTGCCGGAAAGCGAAAGGGAACGGTTTTGGGCCAGCGGCCGGGAAGTGGTACAGGCGATTTTTGACGCCAGCCACAACCGGGTGCTGCAACTACTGGCCCGGCCGTTGCTGCCGCTGCGTAAGCTGCGCTACTGGGAAGATGAGACGATGACGCTGGCGGAAGCCAAGCGGCGGGAGCGGAGTTATTTTGAGACGGCGCTGGCAGCGATTAGCGGTCGTGACCCGGAGCAGGCGCGGCGGATGGTGCGGGAACGGGTGGCGTTACCGGCCGAGGCAATTGAAGCGATGCAGGCAACACGGGTAGGGGATGTGCCCGTAATCAAAGTGGGACGCTGATTCAGGCAGAAAAGACGCTGTGGCCTAGCATGGTTTCGGCCGTGTGATCAGTTCGCGGGCAACTTCTCGCTTTTGCGCTCAAATATCGAGCTTAAATCTTGTCAGATACGGCGGTGCTCATGGACCGTTTCAATCGCCACCCGCAGGTTATCCCAGGGCGTGTCTGATGGCACGGTGCAATCGGCCGCCAGGATAAAACGCTCCGGCGCCTCGGCCAGCACAGCCCCGGCCGCCGCCCGGACCTCCTCAGGATTGCCGGTGGCAATGACGCCGGTGCGCTCCAGCCCACCCATGGTCGGCCGGTTAAACAGGGTTGCCACCTCTCGGGGAGTAAAACGTCGTTTACCCACCTGCAAGGGAGTGTTGACCACGTGCCCAGGATAGTCCAGGAAACGGGTCAGGTCGTCGTAACCGCCGTGGTAGTCACAAATGTGCAGGATGTTGAAAATGCAGGCCCGGTCAATCTCCTCCATAATGGACAGATCGTAGGGCTTGACGCAGGCCTCAAACAGGCCCACGTCGGCGAAGCGATGGCTTTCTCCTCCCTGGGTCGAGGCATAAAAGCCATCCACCCCCAGCCGGATACAGGCCCGTACGAAACTCCGCACACTCTCGGTAATGGCCTCCATCCCGCGCTGGACCATAGCCAGATTTTCCTGGACGTGCCGGGTGAGCCGCTGGTCGCCGGCAATCTGGCTGGCCCACATGAAGGGCGAATACAACGTCACCAGCACCAACGCTTCTGCTTTGGCTGCCTTGACCAGCCCCTCGACTACCTTCAGCGGCTCGGCGAAGAACGCCTCGTCGTGGCGCGGCAGCCTGGCCCAATCTTCCGGGCGCTCGATCTCCGGCCGGGGAGAAACCGGGTGTTCGTACTGGATCTTAACGAAGTCCATCCCGGTGTAGCGGAAGAACGCCAGGTGTTTGTCCACGGCCGCCTGGCCGCGGTGGTACTGCGGGTCAAAGTGCAGAAAGAACGCCGCCGGTACATGGTCAGGGATTTCGTCCCCATTCACCAGGCTCAGGATCAGCTCGCGCTTATTCATCATGACCTCTTCATTACAACCAGGTCTCCCGGCCGGATCACGCCGGGCTGGACGACGCGGGCATAAACACCGCGCAGACGCAGCGCGCGGCCCTCGCGGGAGTTGACCCAGCGGAGCGCCTCCTGGCCGAAGCGGCCGGAGAACTTGTTGCAGCCGCTGTGCAGCATCGCTGTAATCTCCAGCACGGCCGTGCCGATGGCGATCTGCCGTCCCGGTGGCAGGTTGTCCATGCTCAGGTCCAGGTCCACGAAGAGCTGGTCGCCGGCCAGCGGCCAGCGCTCGCGTTCCTGGGCAATCGCCTCAATAGCCCTGGCGTTCATGAGGGTGATTTGCATCTCCGGGTGGGCTGTCCCATCGGCCGTGCGCCGGCTGCCGCGTGCCAGCCAATTGTCACCCACCAATCCCTCCAGGCTCAACTCGGCCACCTCCTGGACCACCCGCTCTCCCTCGGCCGGCCGGGCGACAATCATCTCCAGCCGGCCGGTGTCGCGGGGCGACTGGCAAATCCAGGGCAGTTTCGTATCAAGCTCCTCTACGGTCAAATGTTGGCTCATCTTTGGCTGCTTCTCCTTAAGTAAATAGCTGTCAGCGATAAGCTATAAGCTGTTTCATTCGTGGCGGGCCGCAGCCCACTTCAGCAAACAAATAATACAAACGAACCCCGCAAATTATCGCGCCATTCGCCTCATTTGGCCATTTGTTCAACGAATTTGCGCCAGCGCAAAGAAGGCCGCTTCGTTTTGCCTTACACTCCACCAAAATAGTCATAGCCGGCAGCTTACAGCTTATAGCTAACAGCTTACAGCTTTCAACCTGGAGGTTAAGAAAATGCAAAACGAACGAGCACAAAAATATTTACCAATAGCCGTGGTGGCGTTGATCGTCATTGTGGTCCTGGCGGCGGTAGTTTTTATCATCCAGCGCCCCAACAGTAGTGAGGAAGAGGTGGCCGCCCTTGAAGCTACCCGGCCCGGCGACACGACGCTCTCCGGCGACGCGGCCGCCATTGCCCAGGCAAGGGGCCTGACCCCCGACGACGTGGTCGCCGCCCTCAAGACCTACATGCCCACCGGCCAATTGGACGAATACGTTCTCTTCGGCTCCGGTGGCCACTCCGGCCAGGTGCTCGTGGTTGGTCTGCCTTCCATGCGCTTGCTGAAAGTCATCGCCGTTTTCACGCCGGAACCGTGGCAGGGCTGGGGCTATGGGGCTGAGTCCACGATGGACATACTGGCCGGCGGCGATATCAACGGCCAGCCCGTAACCTGGGCCGATACGCACCACCCGGCCCTGAGCGAGACGAACGGGGAGTACGACGGCCAGTTCCTGTTCATCGGCGACAAGGCCAACAGCCGGGTTGCGGTCATTGACCTGCGCGACTTCGAGACCAAGCAGATCCTCAAGAACCCAGTGGCCATCAACGACCACGGCGGTACGTTTGTCACCCCTAATACCGAGTGGGTAGTCGAGGGTGGCCAGTACGCTGCGCCGCTGGGCTGGGAGTACGCCTCGCTGGAAGGTTACGCCGAAGATTACCGGGGCCTGGTCACTTTCTGGAAATTTGACCGCGAAACCGGCCGGATTAACCCCGAGGAATCGTTTGCCATGGAGCTGCCCCCCTACTGGCAAGACCTGTGCGACGCCGGCAAGAAGGTCAGCGAGGGCTGGGTCTTCTGCAACTCCATCAACACAGAGATGGGTACAGGGGGTATTGAGCTGGGTAACCCGCCATTTGAAGCCAGCACCACCCAGCGAGACATGGACTACCTGCACATCTTCAACCTGGACAGGGCGGCCGAGGTGGCGGCGGCCGGGAACGTCGTCGAGGTCAACGGCTTCAACGTCATCCCACTGGAAACCGCCATTGACGAGGGGCTGCTCTACTTTGCCCCCGAACCAAAGAGCCCCCACGGTGTGGACGTGACCCCGGGTGGCGAGTACATGGTCGTCGCCGGCAAGCTCGACCCGCACGTGACCGTCTACAGCTTTGCCAAGATCCAGGCCGCCATTGAGGCCGGCAACTTGGAAACCGACGACTACGGCGTGCCCATTCTCAACTTTGACGACGTCATGGAGGCGCAGGTGGAACTGGGCCTGGGGCCGCTGCACACCCAGTTTGACAACCAGGGTTACGCCTACACCAGCCTCTTCCTCGACAGCGCCGTGGCCCGCTGGAGCCTGGGCGGCCCGTACGACGAACTGAACAGCGATCCCGGCTGGGCGCTGGTGGCCAAAGAATCGGTCCATTACAACATCGGCCACCTGGTGACGGCCGAAGGTGACACGGCCAGCCCGGACGGCAATTACCTGGTCTCCCTGAACAAGTGGTCGGTAGACCGCTTCCTGAACGTCGGCCCGCTGCTGCCGCAGAACTTCCAGTTGATAGATATTTCCCAGCCAGGCGATAACCTGCAACTGTTGTACGACATGCCTATCGGCGTTGGCGAACCGCATTACGCCCAGATCATCAAGGCCGACAAGCTCCAGGCCTGGGAAGTCTACCCCGAAATTGGTTGGGACCCGCACAGCCAGTCCGTTGACCCCACCGCCGCCCAGCTTGGCCAGGAGCGGATCGAGCGAAACGGCGACACCGTGGAAATCTGGATGACGGCCGTCCGTAGCCACTTCACCCCGGAACGGATCGAAATCAAGCAGGGCGACCACGTCATCTGGCACATCACCAACGTCGAGCGGGCCAGGGATGCCACTCACGGCTTTGCTATCCCCGGTTACAACATCAACCTGAGCATTGAGCCGGGTGAATCGATCACCATTGAATTCGACGCCACCCAGGACGGTGTCTTCTCCTACTACTGCACCGAGTTCTGCTCGGCGCTGCACCTGGAGATGACAGGCTACCTGCTGGTGCAGCCATAAAGAAGAGTTGGCGAGTCTGCAAGTAGCGACCAAAGGTCACCGCGAATCTGCAACTATCAAGTGGGCAAACTACCCGCAAACTCGCAAACTTGCAGACTCGCAAACTCGCAGACTCGCCAACTTGCTAAAGGTGATGAGATGACGATGACCAAAACGTTCAAAGCTTTTATCGGGCCTCGGGCGCCCGCCGAGGAAATGGCCAGAGATAACCTGCGTTACCTGTTACCAACCGTCTTTCTGGTCCTGGCCGCCTTTTGCCTGCTGCTCTCTATTTTTCAGCCTTACTGGCGGATGAAGCTACTGGCCCCGCAATACCCGGGCGGCCTGGAGGTCCAGGTGTACGTGAACCGGATGATCGGCGACGTGCGGGAGATTGACGGTCTGAACCATTACATCGGCATGCGGCCGTTGGCTGAGGCGGCCCAACTGGAACGTTCGTTAAGTATCTTCGCCGTTGGCGTGCTCTCGCTCTTGATTCTCTCGGCTATCTTTGTCCACACTCGCTGGGCGGCCGCCCTGGCCCTGCCGGCCCTGCTCTATCCGGCCATTTTCCTGGGCGACATGTATTACTGGATGCGCAACTTTGGCCTGAACCTGGACCCCCACGCTGCCCTGAGCGGGGCCATTGAGCCTTTTGTGCCGCCCATCCTGGGCGAAGGGCTGGTGGGCCAGTTTAAGACGATTGCTTCGATGGATAGCGGCCTATACCTGGCCGTTCTGGCCTCCATCTTGATCCTGGCCGGCCTCTATTTCCACCGCCGGGCCTACAAGCCATTGGTGGAGGCCGCCCAAAACGGAAATTCTTGATGCTCACCTGGCGGATTGGCGTTCCACGTCTTTTCTTGCTGGCCGGCCTGGCGGCGCTGGTGTGGCTGGCCCGCCCGACCGCCGCCCAACCAGGCGGCCGGGTGGTGACGCCTCAGGGCACTTTTGTCTCCTTAAACGAGGCCCTGGCCCAGGCCCAGGACGGCGACACCGTGGAGGTTTACGGCGGCGCTTACGCCGGCCCGGTAGTGATAGACCGGCGGGTAACGCTGGTGGGTCACGATTGGCCGGTCATAGACGGAGGCGGCCGGGGAACGGTGGTTACCATCACGGCCCCCGGCGCGGCGCTGCAAGGTTTTGTCGTCCGCAACAGCGGCGATTCTTTGGACGAAGAAAATTCAGGTGTCGTCGTCGAAGCGGCCGGCGTCACCGTGGCCAATAACCGCCTGGAAGCAACGCTGTTTGGTATTGACTTGCAGCAAGCGCCGGGCAGCGTGGTCAGGGATAACGTCATTGACAGTCTGGATTTGCCCATAGCCCGGCGGGGCGACGCTATCCGCGTCTGGTACAGCAATGACGTGCGAATCGAAAACAACCACATTGCCCAAGGGCGCGACGTCGTCTTGTGGTACTCCGAACGGCTCACCATTGCCAACAATGAGGTCAGCGACAGCCGCTACGGGCTGCACTTCATGTACTGCGACGACGCCACCATTGCCGGCAACCGGTTCTTGAACAACTCGGTCGGCGTGTTCCTGATGTACAGCCGCCGCCTGCGCCTGGAAAACAATCTCCTGGCCGGCAATCGCGGCCCCAGCGGCTACGGCCTGGGCATGAAGGACCTGGACGACGCCCTGGTCAGCGGCAACGTCTTTTTAGACAACCGCGTCGGCATTTTCCTGGACAACTCACCGCGCGAGATTGACAGCGTCGGCCGGGTGGAGAACAACGTCCTGGCCTACAATGACATTGGCCTGAGCCTGCTGCCTTCCGTCCGGCACAACTATTTCACCGGCAACAGCTTTGTGGATAACCAGGAGCAGGTCAGCGTCGAAGGCGGCGGCCGGATGGCCGAGAACTGGTGGTCGGTGGACGGCCGGGGCAATTATTGGAGCGATTACGCCGGCTATGACGCCGACGGCAACGGCATTGGCGACGTTCCCTACCACGCCGACCGGCTTTTTGAAGATCTGCTGGACCGGAAAGCGGAGCTGCGCCTGTTCATCTTTAGCCCGGCCGCCCAGGCCGTGGACTTTGCCGCCCGGGCCTTCCCCTTCGTCCGGCCGCAGCCCAAGTTGGTTGACGACAGCCCGGCGATGGCTCCGGCCTGGCCGGCCGGCGCCCCGGCGCTGCCCCGGCCGGAAACGCAGTCGCTGCCGTGGGCCGTGGCTGCTTTGCTGCTCGTGGCCCTGGGCCTGATGGGCTGGACAAACCTATCGGCCCAACCGGCGAAACGCCCGGCCCGGGTGGCGGCGCCCGGCTCTACTGGTGGAGAGAAACCGATGATTGACGTGCAAAATCTGACCAAGCGTTTTGGTAAGCTGGCGGCCGTGGACCACCTCTCTTTTGAGGTCAAGGCCGGCGAAGCCGTGGCCCTGTGGGGGGCCAACGGGGCCGGCAAGACGACGGCCCTGCGTTGCCTGCTGGGCGTTGTGCCCTTTGAAGGAACTGTCCGCCTGGCCGGCTACGACGTTCGCTACCAGGGCAAGAAGGCCCGCCAGGCGGTGGGCTTTGTGCCCCAGGAATTGAATTTTCACGACGACCTGACCGTCATGGAAACGCTGCGCTTTTACGCCCGGCTGAAGAAAGTGTCGCCGGCCGGCCTGAGCGACCTGCTGGCCCGGTTGGGGCTGGCCGTGTACCAGGCCAAGCGGGTGCGGGACCTGTCCGGCGGCTTGAAACAGCGGCTGGCCCTGGCCACGGCCCTGCTGGCCGACCCGCCGATCCTGGCGCTGGACGAGCCGACTTCTAATCTGGACACTGGGGCGCGCGAGGATTTTCTTACCCTCCTGGCCGAGCTGAAAGCGGCCGGCAAGACGCTCATTTTCTCCTCTCACCGGCTGTCCGAGATTGTCGGTCTGGCCGACCGGGTGCTGGTTCTGGAGAGCGGCCGGCTGGCGGCCGATTGCCCACCCCATGAACTGGCCAGTCGCGCTGGCTGGAAGGCCGTCCTGAAGCTCCACCTGCCTGGCGAGTGGATCGAACCGGCGATGGCTACCCTGTCCGATCATGGCTTTGCCACCAGCCGCAACGGCCGGGGCATCTGGGTCAGCGTCGTTCCCCAGGAGAAGGCCCAGCCCATCTCGCTGCTGGCCCGGGCCGGCGTGCCGGTTGAAGATTTTGAAATGGGATAGCAAGGAAATAAAACACTGAGTCTGCTGAAAAAATTACCTGGGTTATGCAGAACGCCATGAAATACTAGAGAGCGAATTCGAGAAATTCGTGTAATTCGTGGCTTTTTAGGAGTCTCAGACAATGATTGACATAACGAACATTTTAACCTTGACCCACAAAGAATTGCGTGATGCCCGGCGCAACCGCTGGTTTTTGCTCTACGCCGTCGCCTTTGCCGGATTGTCGCTGGCCCTGTCCTGGCTGGCCACGTCTGGCCTGGGGAACAACGGCCTGGCCGGTTTCGGCCGGACCGGGGCGACGCTGGTCAACCTGGTACTGTTGGTCGTTCCCCTGATGGGGCTGACGCTGGGCGCGTTGAGCCTGGCCGGCGAGCGCGAGCAGGGCACGTTGTTGTGCCTGCTGGCCCAGCCGGTCGGCCAACTGGAAGTGCTGCTAGGCAAATTCCTGGGGCTGGCCCTGGCTCTTCTGGCGGCCCTGGCCCTGGGTTTTGGCCTCAGCGGCCTGCTGATTGCCTGGCAGGGCGGCGCGACCCAGGCCGCCGGCTACCTGCTCCTGGTACTCCTGGCCTTTCTGCTGGCCCTGGCCAGCCTGAGCCTGGGTTTCCTCATCTCGGCCGCTGCCGGCAAAGGCTCGACGGCCGTCGGCGTGGCCCTGTTTGCCTGGCTACTGCTGGTCTTTTTTGGCGACCTGGGACTGATGGGAACGGCCCTGGTGCTGCGTCTGGACGTCAACCAACTGTTTGCCGCCGCCCTGCTCAATCCCCTGCAGCTCTTCAAGATGGCCGCCATTTTGGACATTCGTAGCAGCCTGGAGGTGCTGGGGCCGGCCGGCATTTACGCCGTCCGCACCTACGGCGACCGGCTCATGCCCCTGCTGTTGACCATGCTCCTGGCCTGGACGATTTTACCCCTGTGCTTTACCTACCTGGTCTTTCACCGGAGAGGTGTCTTATGAAACGTTGCCTGATTGGACTTTCGATCCTGGTCTTGCTGTTGGCCGCCGGCTGCCAAAGTAGCTCTTCGTTAGAGGAACCGCCGGAAATAGCTTACGGCGAGACCGAATGTGACAATTGCCGGATGATCATCAGTGAGGCCCGCTACGCGGCCGCTTATATGACCGCCGATGGACAGGCCCGCCGCTTTGACGACATCGGCGACATGCTCGCCTACCACGCCGGGCACGGCGAGGCTGTCTACCTGTTTTGGGTTCATGACTTTGCCAGCGAGGTATGGGTGAAGGCAGACGAGGCCTTTTTTGTCTCGACTGATTCCTTGACAACGCCGATGGCTCATGGCATTGTTGCCCACAATAGTCGGGCAGTGGCTGAGACGATGGCGGCCGACAGGGGCGGCGTGGTCCTCACCTTTGACGAGCTGCTGGCCCAGCCGGCCGCCAATGTCATGTCCGGGCACATGCACGAACATGACCATTGATGCCTTTCGGGATGGGCGACGGCCCGCCACGAATAAATGAAAAGCTTATAGCTTATAGCTGACAGCTTATAGCTAACAGCTACCTACAAAGGAGACAGAATCATCATGACCCGTAGATTACTACCGTTTTTCCTGTTGTTCCTGGCGCTGGCCGCCTGTGGCGGTAATGGCGAAGAACCCACGCCCGCCAGCGAGCCGGCCGGGAATGAGTCTGGTGGAGAGGGTGGAGACAGCGGCAGCGCTGGCGGCGACGCGACCGCCGGCCAGACCCTCTTCCAGCAAAGCTGCTCGGCCTGCCACGGGCCGGACGGCAAGGGCCTGCCTAACCTGGGCAAAGACCTGACCACCAGCGACTTTGCCAAAAGCCAGAGCGACCAGGAGTTGCTGGCCTTTGTCAAGCAGGGCCGGCCGGCGAGCGATCCGGCCAACACTACCGGAGTGGACATGCCCCCCAAGGGCGGCAACCCTGCTTTATCAGATGAACAAATTCTGGATATTATCGCTTACGTTCGAACGCTCGAAGAGTAAGTGATGCCGGGTGGAGAGTCCACCCGCTTCTCCAATGGAGGCAGCCGTGAAACACCCGACTTTGAAAGCTGATATGACCGCCGCCGAGGTGCTGGAAAAATGGCCACAAACAGTGCCAGTTTTCCAGCACTTCCGGGCGGCCTGCGTCGGCTGTGCCCTGGCCCCTTTCGACACCCTGGACGACGTAGCCAGGATTTACTCTCTGGACCTGTCTCTCTTCCTGGCCAGGCTACAAGAAGCCGTCGCCGAGGAAGCGCAAGTATGAGTGAACAAGGACGCCCCTACCATTATGTGGCCAATTTGTTGGAGCTTCTGCCTGAAATTCCGGCCGATTCAATCATCAGCCGGACGGTGCATAGTGATGCCGGCCTCAAGGCGACGTTGTTTGGCTTTGCCGCCGGGCAGGAATTGACCGAGCACACCGCCTCCCGGCCGGCCGTGCTGCATTTCCTGGAAGGTGAAGCAGAGGTGAGCCTGGGCCAGGAGACGATGACGGCCGGGCCGGGCGCGTGGATTTACATGCCACCCCACCTGACCCATGCCATCCGGGCCAAAACCCCGGTGGTCATGTTATTATTGCTGCTTCACCAACCGGCCAGGGATCCGTGAACCGCTATCTGCCGCTCCGTATGGCCTTGATGGCCGTGGTGCTTCTGACGTTGCTGGCTGCCTTATGGGCCGGCCTGGCCCGCCTGGGCTGGGCGCTGCCCTTGTTGCCACCCACCCTGGCGGCCGCTCACGGCCCCTTGATGGTTTCCGGCTTCCTGGGCACGTTGATCGGCCTGGAGCGGGCAGTGGCCCTGGGGCGACGCTGGTGCTACGCTGGCCCCTTGCTGAGCGGGTTGGGGGCGCTGGCCCTTGTCGTGGGGCTGCCTGGCCCGGCCGGGCCGCTGCTGATGACCCTGGGCAGCCTGGCGTTGGTCCTGGTTTCCGGCGTCATCGTCCGCCGGCTGCCGGCGCTCTACACCGTGACCATGGGGCTGGGCGCGTTGCTATGGCTGGCTGGCAATGGATTGTGGCTGGCCGGACGGCCGGTGATACAGGTCGTCTACTGGTGGGGCGGCTTCCTGGTGCTGACCATCGTCGGCGAACGCCTGGAGCTGAGCCGCGTGACCCGGCCGGGTGGGCTGGCTCAGATGGCTTTCGGCCTGAGCGTGGGCCTGTTTGTGGCTGGCCTGCTGCTGTCGTTGGCGCTCGATGCCAGCGGGATGCTGCTGGCCAGCGCCGGACTGGTCGCTTTGGCCCTCTGGCTGGGCCGTTACGACGTGGCCCGCCGCACGGTACGCCGGCCGGGGTTGGCGCGCTACGTGGCCGCTAACCTCTTGCTCGGCTACGCCTGGCTGGCCGCCAGCGGCGTGCTGGGTATTCTCTTGTACGGTGGGGTAGTCACCGGCTTTCTCTACGATGCCTGGTTGCACACCCTGTTCCTGGGCTTCGTCTTTGGCATGATTTTTGCCCACGCCCTGATTATCCTGCCGGCCGTCGCCGGCCTGGCCATTCCCTTTCACCCCGTCTTCTATGGGCCGCCTCTACTGCTGCACCTGGGGCTGCTGGCCCGGGTGGCCGGCGACCTGGCCTCTTGGTGGCCGGGGCGGCAGTGGGGCGGCTTGTTGAACGCCGTGGCCATTTTGTGGTTCTTGCTGCAAATGGTTATGATGGCCGTTCGTGGGTGGTTACACGGCCGCGCTCACGAAACGAAAGAGGTTCTGGCAGCGTGGAACGAACGCTAGAAACTACCAAAGAGCCTTTGCAGCGCCGCCGGTTCTGGCGCAAGAGCCTGGTACTGCCGGCCGAGCACGGTTCCTGGTCGTGGCTGCTGGTCCCCTTCTTCGCCGGGGTGTTGGTGGCCGGCCGTTTTGGGCTGGCCGGCCTGCTGGCCCTGGTTAGTGGGTTGAGCGGCTTCCTGCTGCGCCAGCCAGCCACAGCCTGGCTGCAAATCCGGCGCGGCCGGGGCCGCCAGGCCGACCACGTGCTGGCGGCCGGCTGGACGGTGGGTCTGCTGGCTACGGCCGTGCTCTCTCTGCTGGGTCTATTGGCCTTGGGGCGGAGCGAACTTCTGTGGCTGGCCGTTCCTCTGCTGGTCTTGCTGCTTCTTTACCTGGCAGTGGCCCGCCAGCGCCGGGCCAACACCCGGACTTTAGAGATGGAAGTAGCCGGCGCGGCCGGGCTGGCCATCATGGCCCCCTTTGCCTATGGGGCGGCCGCCGGCCACCTGGATGCCATCGCCTGGGCGCTGTGGGGGCTAATGGCCCTGCAAAACGTCCTGGGCGTCCTCTACGTCCGCCTACGCCTAGCCGACACCCACGGCCGGCCGATGGGCCGCCGGCCGGTCCTGTGGGCGCACGCCCTGGCCCTGCTGGCTGTGGGCCTGGCGGCGCTGGGGGCGGCCATTCCCTGGCCGGCCGTGTTGCCAGTTGTCTTTCTCCTGGCTCGCGCCTGGTGGGCGGTGCTCCAGCCCCGGCCGATCGCCAACATCAAGCGCTTTGGCTTCCGCGAAGTAGGCGTCGAAGCGCTGGCCGGACTGTGGATCGCTGCCAGTTATTGGTTGCTGGCGTAGTGCTGAGAGTCACCACGGCGCAGGCACCGTTCCATGAGCAAAGAAACCTTCCCGCGGTCATCCTGAGCGGAGTCTTCGGAGCGAAGGATCCCTATGAGCCAGGTGAACGGGATTCTTCGGCCCAAAGCGGCCTCAGAATGACAGGGCAGCACACCTTGTTTCTGAGTAGCGGACTCTTCGCCCTGAGCAGCGTCGAAGGGGAAGAATCCCTATGACATCACACCAACCAGGATCATCAGTTTTTGAGTAGGATTGAGTGCCGACTCTAACGCGCTGGTATGTTAAATCCGCCCTGGCTTACCTGGTGGCGGCGCTGCTGGTGGGGGCGATGCTGGCGGCCCGGTCTGTCTGGTTGCTGCCGGCGTTTTTGGGCGGCTTTGGCCCGGTTTACTTTCACCTGTTTATGGTCGGCTGGGTGACGCAGCTCATTTTCGGCATTGTCTTCTGGCTCTTCCCCAAGTTTAGCAAGGAGCAACCGCGCGGCCGTGAATGGCTTGGTTGGGCAGTCTTTGGCCTGCTCAACGCCGGCCTGCTCCTGCGCGTCATCAGCGAGCCGGCCAACGCCCAGGCGCCAGGCGGTGTCTGGGGCTGGCTGCTGCTTCTCTCGGCCGGGCTACAATGGCTGGCCGGCCTGGGCTTCGTCGCCAACACCTGGCCGCGCGTCCACGGCGGCCCGCGAAGAGTGTAGAAAACCCATGCCTCGTTTAAGCGCCTGGTTTGTCCGCGCGGCCCTGGTCTACCTCGCCCTGGGCTTTACCTTCGGGGCCTTAATGCTCGCCAATAAGGGCGTGCCGCTACACCCAGCCTTGTGGCGGTTGCTGCCGGCCCACATCGAGTTCCTGCTCGTCGGCTGGACAATGCAACTGGCCCTGGGAGTGGCCTTCTGGATTTTGCCCCGCTTCTGGGCCGAGCCGCCCCGAGGCAACGAGGCCGGGGCCTGGCTGGCCTTTGGCCTGCTAAATCTGGGGGTGTGGCTGGTGGGGTGGGGGGCTGTTTTGGCCGCCCCGGCCGGGGTCATCTTCCTGCGACGGCTGGCCGAGATAGGGGCGGCTGTAGCCTTTGCCGCTCACGCCTGGCCCCGGATTATTCCCCGCAACTAAAGCAATCTCGGTAGATCGCAGAGGAGGTCGCATCCTCAGATGCGACCGTCCGGCATCCTCAGATGCCGGACTACTCCATTTCGATCTACTGAATCTATCTTTGCAGCAGGACATTGACGTCAAAGATCATCGCTTCTTGGTTCGTGCCCACGGCTAACAACTGCCCATCGGGCGAGAAAGCCAACGACTCTGGCACAGAGCTAACACGGTGGCCAACGTTAAACTCCTTCAGGAGGGTGCCGTCGCTTGCTTGCCACAACTGAACGTAACCATCGTAATCTTCACGGGTGTAGTAAGCTGTGGCGATGAAGCGGCCGTCGGAGGAGAAAACAACAGGACTGTTTGATCGCAATTGGAAGTCGTTTGCTTGTCTTTGCCAGGCAAAATGCAATTGGTTATCAGCCACCCGCCAGACGTACAGTTCCGTATTTGAGGTACTGGCTGCCAGGAATTGACCGTCAGGTGAAAAGGCCAGGCTCTCGACAACGCCCGACATAAAGCCCTCGGAAGGATGAAATACCTTCACTTCTGCGCCATCGGCAACACGCAACAATCTGATGGTATCTCCGCTGGCCGGTGCGGCAATTGTCTGGCCATCCGGCGAAAAAGCGACGGCGGTGGGCCAGACCTGGCCGGCCACTCTCTCAATTTCTAGCACTTGTTCCCAGGGATTGACACGCCATAGCTCAATACGGAAGAGCGGTGAAACCAGGGCTACGACACTACTATCGGGCGAAAAAACAACGTCTTCCACTCCAACTATTGGATGCTGGCCTGACAACGTCCTGGTTTCTACATCCCAAAGCCAGAGAGTCTGGTCATTCTCGAGATCCCAATTCCAGGTCGCCAGCCAGCCGCCGTCCGGTGAAACGGCAAAATCCCGAACACTGCTGTCTTGCCTGAACCACTTGACTGGCGCTGGAATCAGTGCTCGCCAACCTGAGATCGGGCGAAACTCAACAGTCCAAAAGTTTTCGAGGATCAGAGTTTCATCTTCAGGGGTAAAAGCTATTGCAGGACCACCATGGATCAGCCGTATACAGCCACTCTGTTGGATGTACCGGCCGACAGGAGTACACGGCTGACCCCATAGCCCTCTTGGGGCATACGAGGCGAATGTAACCAGACCGACGACAATGAAAAAGGAGCCATAGATCACGTCTATTTTTCCAAAAGCTGACCCCCAGAGCCTGGATACCTGCTTAGAAAAGATGGCATTGAGGCCAAAGGCAACCATAAAAAAGGCGTAGCCGACCTGAAATGTGGCGCTACCCCAGTTCTGTATCAGGCTAGAACAGGCAAAGCTAGTCAAAATGATGACGGCCGGTATTAACAGCGGCCGGTTAAGCTCAAGGTTGATGCGCCGGTGTTGAACGATACTTGGGTTGGATAGCCTGGCTTCTAGCTTGTCCAGTAAGAGATCCATTTGCTCAAAACCAACCAGATCCATCTTGTGCCTGGCCGAGGCAAGATGAATGCGAACGACCTGGCCGGCTCGATTTTGAAAAAAGCGTACCCGGCTTAAATCCTCGTAGGCAATTCGTTCGGTGTGGACGACGCGACTTGTCCTGATAATGGCTTCCGGCGAGAGGGTGACCTTCATTTGTCGGACGCCCGTGAGAGAAAAAGGACCTACCAGAACAATAAGCCCAACAATTAGCAGAGAAATAGCTACCAGGATGCCCACCCCAATCCAGGTGAAGGATAACCAACCAAACAGGAAGAAAGCTGTAAGCCAAACAGCCAGGGGCATGGTTATCGCCATCCAGTACAAGGTCCTTTTTTGCTGCTTAACGAATTGCTTGGAACTGGGAAAGGTAATTGACTCCACGAGATCCTCCATTGATTTCACCAGAGTTTTACCCCTGAGCAGAAACGCAGGCAATAGTTCTAAAGGTGATTTTCATCAGGTGGCTGGGTGTACTCTGTCACTACCTGAAATGCTAAACAGAGCCTATCATGAGTCTAACAGTGACACGAACCTTGCACGCTGCATAGACGATGAACAATAGACGCTTCCGTTACCCGTCGTCTGTCATCCATCGTCCGTCGTCAAAGATTTAATCAAAATGCTTACTGCCGACCACATCGTCCACACCACCTGCCCCTACTGCGGCGTTGGCTGCCAGGTTGACCTGCACGTCAAAGACGGCCTTATATTTCGCGTAGACGGCCGCTTCGACAACGACGTTAACCACGGCAACCTGTGCGTCAAGGGGCGCTTCGGCTACGACTTCGTCCACGCCCCGGACCGGCTAACCCGGCCGCTGCTGCGCGACCGGGAAGGCGCTTTCAACTGTGCTTCCTGGGATGAAGCCCTGGACCTGGTCGCCGGCCGGCTGGGCCACATTCGCGACCAGTACGGGCCGGACAGCATCGCCGTCCTGACCTCGGCCAAGTGTACCAACGAGGAAAATTACCTGCTGCAGAAGTTCGCCCGGGCCGTCATTGGTACCAACAACGTAGACCATTGCGCCCGTCTCTGACACAGCAGCAGCGTGGCCGGTCTGGCCACCACCCTGGGTTCCGGCGCGATGACCAATTCCATCCGCGACATCACCGAGGCTGACCTGCTGTTGGTGACCGGCTCCAACACCACCGAAGCCCACCCGGTCCTCAGCCTGCAAATGAAAAAGGCCGTGCGCCAGCATGGGACCAGACTGATCCTGGTGGACCCCCGCCAGATTGAGCTGGCCAACTTTGCCTGCCTGCACCTGCGCCAGAAGCCGGGGACGGACGTGGCCATTTTTAACGCCGTGGCCCACGTCATCATTGCCGAAGGGCTGGCTAACCACGCTTTTATCGCTGAACGGACCGAGGGCTACCAGGCGCTGGCCGCAGCCCTCTGCGATTGGACGCCGGAACGGGCCGAGGCCATTTCCGGCGTGCCGGCCGGACGAATCGTCGAGGCTGCCCGGCTCTACGCCACCGCCCGGAACGCAGCCATCTTTTGGGCAATGGGCATTACCCAACATATCAGCGGCACGGACAACGTCAAGGCCCTGTCGAACCTGGCCCTGCTCACCGGGCACATCGGCCGGCCGGGGACTGGCCTCAACCCGCTGCGTGGCCAGAACAACGTCCAGGGCGCCTGCGACGTGGGCGGCCTGCCCAACGTCTTCCCCGGCTACCAGCCGGTGACGTCTGACGAGGCCCGGCGCAAATTCGCCGCCGTCTGGGGCGTGCCGGTCGAGCAGCTCAGCCCTACGCCGGGGTTAACCGTCACGGAAATCATGAATGCCGCCCTGGACGGCCGGGCGAAGGCTATCTTCATCATGGGCGAGAACCCCATGCTGTCCGACCCCAACCTGCGCCACGTCGAGGAAGCCCTGGGCCAGGTAGAGTTCCTGGTGGTCCAGGACATCTTCCTGAACGAGACCGCCCAACTGGCCGGCGTGGTCTTGCCGGCCGCCAGCTTTGCCGAAAAGGCCGGTACATTTACCAGCACCGAGCGGCAGGTGCAGTTGGTCCGTCCGGCCCTGGCGCTGCCCGGCCAGGCCCGCCCCGACTGGCAAATTATCATGGACCTGGCCAACCGCCTGGGGGCTGGCTGGCAATATGACAGCCCGGCGGCTATCTTTGACGAAATGGCTGCCAGCACGCCCCAGTACGCCGGCATCTGCCACGCCCGGCTGGAACAGGGCGGCCTGCAATGGCCGCGCCCCACGCCCGGCCACCCCGGCACGCCCATCCTGCACGTGGACAAATTTACCCGAGGGAAGGGCCTCTTTTGCCCGGTGGATTACCGGCCGCCGGCCGAAGAAACGGACGAGGAATACCCGTTTATTCTCTCCACCGGCCGGATTCTGTTCCACTGGCACGGCGGCACGCTGTCGCGCCGCTCGCCAGGGCTGCAGGCCATTGCCCCTCAAGCCGAAGTTGAAATCAACCCGGCCGACGCCGGCCGGTTAACGATTGCCAACGGCGACTTGGTCGAGGTGACCTCGCGCCGGGGCCAGGTGGCGGCCGTGGCCAGGATCACCCGCCGCTCGCCGCCCGGCGCCGTTTTCATGACCTTTCACTACGCCGAGGCGGCGACCAACCTGCTGACCATTGACGCCGTTGACCCAACCACCAAGATTCCTGAATACAAGGTCTGTGCGGTGAAAGTTGAGAAAAAGACGACGGACAGCTTGCCCTAAGGCCGCCGAAGGGATGGATGACAACTCAACTGAACTGCCGGTCGTCCGTCGTCCGTCGTCTGTCGTCAAATAAGGATAAATATGGACAACAACAACAGCTTTTCAATAGACGCCCTGGTGCCCCAGGCGATGGCCCAGAAGATGGAAAGTGTGGGCCTGGCCAAGGTCAACCTGGGGCCGTTGCGGATGTTTGCCCTGGCCGTCCTGGCCGGGGCCTTCATTGCTATGGGCGCTATTTTTGCGACCACAGTCACCACAGGGGGCAGCGTCCTGCCCTATGGTGTGAGTAAATTGCTGGGCGGCCTGGTCTTTAGCCTGGGCCTGATCCTCGTCGTCGGCGCCGGGGCCGAGCTGTTTACCGGCAACAACCTCATCGTCATGGCCTGGGCCCACCGCCGGGTGTCAACCGGCCGGCTGCTGCGGAACTGGACTATTGTCTACGTGGGGAACTTTGCCGGCTCATTGTTGACGGCGGCGATGATGTTCTTGAGCGAGCAATACACCTTCGCCAACGGCGCGATTGGCCTGAACGCTTTGACTATCGCCAACAATAAGACCAGCCTGGATTTTGTGCCGGCCCTGGTCCTGGGCATCTTCTGCAACGCCCTGGTCTGCCTGGCCGTCTGGCTGTGCATAGGGGCGCGGAGCGCCACCGACAAAATCCTGGCCATCATCTTCCCCATCACCGCCTTTGTCGCCGCCGGCTTTGAGCACAGCGTGGCCAACATGTACTTCATCCCCATTGGCCTGTTCATCAAGGCCGGCGCCGGGCCGGACTTTTGGGCCCAGATTGGCCAGACGGCAGCCGACTACACCGGCCTGACCTGGGGCAACTTCCTCCTGGCCAACCTGCTGCCCGTCACCATTGGCAACGTCATTGGCGGTGCGGGCATGGTCGGGCTGGTCTACTGGTTCATTTACCTCCGGCCGAGCTGGACCGGCCAACGCCGGGAAGAACCGGCCGAAGCTCAGGCCCGCGTGCAGCAGGCTTGACTAACTCTGGTTATTGGCTATTGGTTATAATGACAACAAAAGCTGACGGCTGATAGCTGATAGCTAACAGCTATTTTTTCAGGAGATAAACAACAATGAAACAACAACTGGTCAAAGAGTGGATGACAAAGGATGTAGTGACCATCGAGCCCGGCACCACCCTGCCGGAAGCGCACCGCTTGATGAGGGAGAGACGGATCCGCCGCCTGCCCGTAGTCAAAAACGGCCGGCTGGTCGGCATTGTCACCCGGGGTGACATTCGTGGCGCTGAGGCTTCGGATGCCACCTCCCTCAGCATTTGGGAACTGAACTACCTCCTCGCCCGGCTGAAGATTGATGAAATCATGACCCGCAACCCCGTGACCGTCTCGCCCGAAACGACCATCGGCGCGGCTGCCCAGGTCATGCTGGACAATAAGATCAGCGGCCTGCCCGTTGTCGAAGACGGCCGGGTAGTCGGCATCATTACCGAATCAGACATCTTCCGCTTAATTGTGGACGAGTGGCGAGAGGAGTAGGAGATTCAAGAGTCCCTATCATAGGCGGCTTCCCACCGGCCGTCTTGCTTGGCCGCTTCGACCTCAGCCAGGCCGGATGGCTGCATCCTCCCCTCGGCCGTCAGCTTAGCTACTTTACTGACGTTACGTTTCGACCACAGACTTTTTGGCCGCCGCGGCGTAAATTTTTGAAGGAAAAACCTGCTATCAGTTGTAGCCATATGCCCCTTTATGCCGTTCGCGAACTGAGTACTTCCACATAATGCGGATTATACATGATGCCCAGGATGTTCCCGAACGGGTCAATGACTGAGGCTGTAACAAAGCCAGACTCGCCGCGTTTAGTAATCGGATCATACTCTTTAGCGCCCATGGCCTTGAGCCGCTCAAACGCCGCCTCGATATCATCAACATGCCATAAGAGCACCGCCCCCCCGGGCCCCGGCTGCGTGCCTTTCGGTGCGTATTTACGGTCAATAATGCCGAACTCGTCCTCGTAGTCGCCGATCCGAAACTCGACATACACCGGATGCTCAGCGTTAGGCTGCTGAAAGTACGCCTCGACGCCAAATAATTTAGTATACCAATCGCGTGCAGCAACCACATCGTCAGCCCAAAAATTTACTGTGGCCATACCACGTAAAAAGTGTTTGTTCTTCATTGCTATACTCCTTTCTTTATTTAAATGACCAACAGCTCTATAATACCAGGCGGCGTGAACGATGTATTACAAAAATCCGCAGGCAGTTACGAGCCACGTGGACGCTTAGACCCGGCCGGTTTTGAGCGTCATGTGAGCTTCCATACCTACTTGCCTCCCGCTGACCTGGCGCCGTTCATCGAGCACTTTTGGACAATTCGCTGGGACCAAGCGGGCAATACGTATTACTCCGAAGAAGTGATGCATCGGCCGTACGTTGATGTCTTTGTTTCTTTACAGCAGTCCGGCATTCAGGGTACCTTTCGTGGTAAACGAACCTATGTTGCGGCCGGTAGCGGGAGAATCGTCGGTATCCGCTTCCGGCCAGGGGCGTTTCATGCGTTCTGGGGTGGGGCAGTTGCGGACTTACAAGATAAAATCATTGACTTACAGCAGTTGTTTCCTTGGGCAGATGATCGCCACACCGAACGATTGTTAGCACTGGACGACCAAACTGCTATCCATCATCTCATAAAACTGCTTCGAGCGATTAATCCCCAACCTGATTCCAACATCGAACTCATTAACAAGATTATTACTGCTATCGAAACCGATGAAAACCTCCAGACAGTGAAAGCAGTGGCGCGGCGGTTTGGGAGAAGCGAACGCTGGTTACAGCAGCTATTTCAGGACTATGTTGGCATTGGGCTCAAATGGTTATTGCAGCGTCACCGGCTGTTGTCAGCAGCCGAGCACATCCGTGAAAGCGACAATCCTGACTGGGTAGCGATTGCCTATGATCTCGGCTACAGCAGCCAGCAACATTTCATTAATGATTTTAAACAAGTATTAGGTAAGACGCCGGTGCAGTATAAAAAAGAACTTACTGTAAATAGCCCAACTCACGCCCGGCCGCGATCAACTCCTCCCGAAAGTTAGGATGAGCAATTTGAATTAACTCCCTGGCCCGCTGGCGGACGGTCCGGCCGTGCAGCGAAGCCACGCCGTACTCCGTCACCACGTAATGCACGTCGCTGCGAGTCGTCACCACGCCGGCCCCTGGGGTGAGCGTGGGCACAATCCGGCTGACGGCTCCATCCCTCGCCGTAGACAGGCAGGCAATGATCGGCAGCCCCCCTTTGGACCGGGCGGCCCCCCGGATAAAATCCACCTGGCCACCGGCGCCACTATAGAACAGCGGCCCCATCGAGTCGGCGCACACCTGGCCGGTCAGGTCCACCTGCAGCGCTGAGTTGATGGCCACCATTTTCTCGTTCCTGGCAATGTTGAAAGGATCGTTGACGTAGTCGGTGGGGTGCATCTCGATTATCGGGTTATTGTGGACGAAATCGTAAAGACGTTTTGTGCCAAACAGGAAGCCGGCCACAATTTTCCCCGGGTGAAAACTCTTGCGGCCGCAGGTGATGACCCCGGCCTCGACCAGGTCCACCACCCCGTCAGAGAAAAGCTCAGAGTGGACCCCCAGCTCCTTGTGATTGCCCAGGTTGTTGAGTACAGCGTCAGGAATGCTGCCGATGCCCATTTGCAGCGTCGCCCCGTCAGGGATCAGCCCGGCGATGTGCTGGCCGACCTTCAAGTGTTCTGCTGAGCTGCCTCCCTGGGGTGCTTCCGGCAGTGGGTAATCTACCTCCACGACGTGGCCCAGGCGGCTGGCGTGAATGAAGCAGTCGCCCAGCGTGCGCGGCATCTGCCGGTTGACCTCGGCCACGATCAGGCGGGCCGATTCGGCCGCCGGCTTGGTCGTACCCACTTCCACCCCAAAGCTGCAAAAGCCATGCTCGTCCGGCGGCGTCACCGAAATGAGGGCCACGTCCAGCGACAAGGGGCCGTTGCGAAACAGGTCGGGTATCTCCGACAGAAAAACGGGGGTAAAGTCGGCCAGCCCTTTTTGCACTGCCTCGCGCACGTTGTGGCCGATAAAGAGGGCGTTGACCCGCAGAGCGTCCTGGTATTGCGGCCCGACGTACGGGGCGTCGGCAAAGGTCAGGATGTGGGTAATTTCCACGTTGCGCAGTTCGGCCGCCCGGCGGGTCAGCCCCGCGATCAGAGCTTTTGGCACACCTGCTCCGCCGCCCAGGTAGACGCGATTGCCGGACTGAACGGCCGCCAGAGCTGTGTCTACGTCGGTTACTTTGCGGCGGTAGCTCTCTTCCCAGTTCATCCGGCTTCCCCTGTAGTCGTATGCCCCGGCAGCTCGACGGCCACCTCGCGGCCCAGCGCGGCGGCCACGCTGGCGTTGGCCAGCCTGCCCTGGTAAAGGTTTATGCCCAGCCCTAATTCCGGGTAATGCTTGAGTACGCCCAGCGGGCCATACTGGCCAATGGCCAGCAGGTAGGGTAGGGCGGCGTTGCTAATGGCATAGCTGGTTGTGCGGGCCACGCTGGCGGTGATGTTAGGCACACAAAAATGAATCACCTCTTCCTCGACGTACGTCTGGTCGCGTAGCGTCGTCGGCCGGCTGGTCTCGGTGCAGCCGCCCTGGTCAATGGAAAAGTCCATCAGGACCGAGCCCGGCCGCATCCGGCGAACCATCTGGCGGTTAATTAGCACGGGCGTCCGCTGCCCGGGGATTAGAACACACCCCATCAACACGTCGGCAAAGTCGGCCACCCGGTTCAGGTTGTAGTCGTTGGACAGCATCGTCGTCACCCGGCCGCTGAACAATCCATCCAGGCGCTGCAATTTGCTGATGTCCTGGTCCAGCACCGTGACTTGGGCGCCCAGGCCCAGGAAGGCGCGTGTGGCGTTGCAGCCCAGGATGCCACCCCCTAAGATCACGATTGCCGCCGGCGGCACGCCGGGAATGCCGCTGAGCAGCGTGCCCCGGCCGCCATTCGTATTCATCAACAACTGGCCGGCAATAATCGGCGCCAGCCGGCCGGCAATCTCGCTCATCGGTACCAGGACGGGCAGCACGCCGCTGGCGTCCTGGATCATTTCGTAGGCGATCGCCGTAATCTCGCGCCCGGTCAGGGCCTCCAGCAGATCAGGTGAGGCCACCGCCAGGTGCAGAAAAGAGAAAATCACCTGGCCGTGACGGAAGAGAGCGTGCTCGGCCCCGGTTGGCCGGGTCACTTTGACGACCACGTCGGCCCGGCCGTACGCTTCGGCCGCCGAGTAAACAATTTGGGCGCCGGCCTGCCGGTAGTGGTCGTCGTGAAAGCCGGCGCCGTGGCCGGCGCTGCGCTCCACGTAGACGGTATGCCCGGCCTGGACCAGCCCCAGCGCGCCGGCCGGGGTCAGTCCAACCCGCATTTCCAGGTCGCGGACTTCTTTAGGGACGCCGAATTCCATACGTCACTCTCCCATTACTGGTAACGCCGGGACCGTCTGGTTCGTCCAGTCGCGGACGACCAGGCGGAAGATGTCCGATTCGGTAAGAATGCCGGCCAGGTTGCCATCTTCGTCCACCACCGGCAACCCGCTGATCTTATGTCGCAGCATCAGGTGGGCCGCTTCGCCGACAGGCGTATCTTCGGAGACGGTAATCGGCCGGGGAGTCATGAATTCGGCCACTTTGAGCTGGGCCAGTATAAAGTTCAGTTCCCAAACGCTCAACGCTGAGGCAGTGGACGGCTGCGCCCCGCGCACGTCGCCGTAGGTGATAATCCCCACCAGCTTTCCATCCCGCATCACCGGCAGGCGGCGAATTTGCTCGCGCCGCATCAGGTCATACACTTCCGGTAGCGTCGTTTCCGGCGTAACGGTGATCGGATCATACGTCATCCATTCTCTAACCAGTTCTTGTTTCATCTTGCTACCTCAAGGGTGGGCAAGTTTATAAACTTGCCCTACTGACTTACCAGCAGAGCGTCAATCCGCCGCTGAAATTCGGCCAGGGGCAGGTTGCCCTCTGCCTTCTCGTCGTTAATGAAGAAGGTCGGCGTAGCTCTGACGCCCATCAGGTTGGCCGCCCGGATGTTTTCCTGGACGGCGTCGTTATACTTGCCCCCATCTACGCAGGCCCCGAAACTTTCCAGGTCCAGGCCCAACTGGCCGGCCGCCAGCAGAAAACCATCGCGCGTCAACGCTTGCGGGCTGCCCTGCATCTCAAACATGAGCCGGTGGAACTCTGGAAAACGGCCCTGTTCGCCCGCACACAGAGCGGCCGCCGCCGGTGGGATCGTTTCTACCCGGAGGGCAAAAGGCACATAGACCCAGCGCACCTGGCCCGTTTCGACGTACTGCTCGTGCAGCAGGCCGGCCGTTTGCAAATTAAAGTTCCGGCAGTGAGAACAGTTGTAATCAGACACTTCGACGAGTGTGACGGGCGCGTCGGCTGGACCTTCGCTAAAACAATTGCCCGGGTTTTCCTGGCAAAACGCCGCCAGAGAATTTGCCTCCGGCGTCCGCAGCGCCAGACCCATTAAGGCGACCAGCCCCATGACGGCCACGACGATAATCCCCCCCATCACACGCCAGTTAGTTTTTCTCTGGGCCCGCCTGGCCTGGCGTGCGCGGGCCGCTCTTCTTACTTGTTGTGCAGTTGCCATGTTCATCCCTGTTTACTCATAGTTTGGTTACACTGTAGCCAAACAATCAGTAAACAGGGAGTGCCTAATGTAACCCTTGCGGGTTGACATCTGTCACGATTAGGGGGAAGAGGGGGTGAGGAGGGTGATTATCTTATCGCCTGGTAGGGAATTTCCCCATATCGCTGGACTTTGTGCCCCTCTACAATAAAACAATTATCCTGAACCGGCCGTGCCTGGCACGGGGCAAAATAGCCTCGATCAATGGACACTTGCTGCCCCGTACCAGGCACGATTTAAGTTAAGTGGTGATAAGATGAGAGAAAAACGAGACGACGGCAAGATGACGCGGCGAGAGTTTCTGCGCTCTCTGGGCATCTTTGTCGGGGGCGTTGCTTCGTCGGCGCTTGTGGCCTGTGACCCGGCCGGCGAACCAAGCGTGGTGACGGTCGCGCCGACCTATACCACGGTCGAGGCTTACCGGCCGCTGATCCCCCCCAATTCGGCCCGCCTGGCGGTCATTGGCGATTATGGTGATTCCGGCCCGGCCGAAGCGGCGGTGGCCGAGCTGGTCAAGAGCTGGAACGTAGACTTCGTCGTCACTACCGGCGATAACAACTATTTCAATGGCAAAGCCTCGACCATTGACGAGAACATCGGCCAGTACTATCATGAATTTATTCATCCCTACAAAGGCACGTATGGTGTAGGAGCCGACGCCAACCGTTTTTTCCCGGCCCTGGGCGGCCACGACTGGCGCCAGCCCGGCGCCCAGCCGCACCTGGATTACTTCACTCTGCCCGGCAACGGCCGCTACTACGACGTCCGCTGGGGGCCGGTACACCTCTTTATCCTCGACAGCAACGACAACGAACCGGACGGCGTAACACCCAACTCAAAACAGGGGCAATGGCTACAAAGGCAAATGGCTCTATCCAACGCCCCCTGGAAGCTGGTCGTGGCCCACGACCCCCCTCATTCTTCCGGCCGGCACGGCTCCCACGATCATATGCAGTGGCCATTCAAGGAGTGGGGGGCCACGGCCGTGCTATCAGGCGATGACCACGACTACGAGCGAATCGTCAAAGACGGCCTGCCCTACTTCGTCAACGGCCTTGGTGGGGGAACGATTTACGAATTTGACCAGGACGACCTCGTTGCCGGGAGCGCCCTGCGTTTCAACGAAGACCACGGTGCCATGCTCGTCGAAGCCGTCGCCGAGCGCCTGAGCTTTCAGTTTGTCACCAGGACGGGGAGAGTCGTTGACCAATACGTAATTGACGCGGTTAGCGTTTAAATTAAAATACCCACTGCCATCATCGAAAGCCTGCACCCCTCGGACCAGGCCGAGCTTTTTGCCGAAATGCAACAGGTATAATATTCAATACGATGCGCCCTGAGTTTAATTTATGGATCGAAGTGGACGGCCAGGTCGCTCTCTCTATCTGGCGAGTGAGGCTTTTGCGCGCCGTGGCCGAAACCGGCTCCATCAGCGCCGCGGCCGATAAAATAGGCGTCCCCTACCGGGTTGCCTGGCAGAAGATTAACGAAATGGAAACCCGCCTGGGCGTCAAATTGGTCGAAACGCGCGTTGGCGGGCCGGAAGGCGGTGGCGCTACCTTGACGGCCACGGCCGAGCTGTACATCGAGCAATTTACCGCCTTCAGCGCGGCCGTGGCCCGGTGCGTGCAACAATCTTATCCAACCACCTGGCCGGGCAGCGAGGCGGCCGGCGGCTAATCGTTTCGCCGTTCCTGGACTTTCATCTCTCCAGGATTTTTTAGGCTTACCGTTATGACATCTTGTCATAACGCTTTATAATTGCCCTGGTAGGAATATGGACAATGAAACGACGAAGCTTTCTTCTTTTGGCGCTCATTACTCTATTATTGATCTCTTGCCGCCCCCCACCGGCCGAGTCCCAGGTGTTGCGGTTGGCGACCACGACCAGCACCGAAGATTCGGGGTTGCTGGAGGCGATCTTGCCTGATTTTGAGGCTCGTTACAACGCGCGGGTGGACGTGGTCGCCGTGGGCACCGGGCAGGCGCTGGCCCTGGGCGAGGCCGGCGACGCAGACGTAGTCCTGGTCCACGCCCGCAGCCAGGAGGATGCTTTTGTGGCCGGCGGCCACGGCCTGGCCCGCCGCGACGTCATGTTCAACGACTTTATCGTCGTCGGGTCTCCGGCCGATCCGGCCAGCGTCGAGGGGATGGCCCTGGCGGCCGAGGCCCTGGCGGCCATTGCCGCCACCCAGGCGCCGTTCGCCTCGCGTGGCGACGACAGCGGGACGCATAGCAAAGAAAAGAGTTTGTGGGCGGCGGCCGGCGTTTCGCCGGAACCCGGCAACGGCTGGTATTATTCGCTCGGCCAGGGAATGGGCGACACGTTAATCTTTGCCAACGAACGGGGTGCCTACACCCTGGCCGATCGGGGCACCTTTCTGGCCCAACAGGCCAATTTGCCGAACCTGGCCGTGATGGTCGGTGGGGCAACGATTAGTGACAATAGCGACCCGGCGCTGCTGAACCCTTACGGCGTGATCCCGGTCAACCCCGATAAAGGGGGCATCAACGAGGAGCTGGCGGCCCAGTTCGTCAATTGGCTGACCTCAGTTGAGACCCAGGAGGCGATTGGCGAATACGGCCGGGACCAATACGGCCAGCCGCTCTTCTACCCCAATTCGGCCGCGTGGCTGAACAGGTAGTGAGAGTCAGGTCCTGTAAAATTCAGATAAGGAAGGTATGCTGATCGAGGCCTTGTGGGAAGGATGGCGGTTGCTGTTAACGCTGGACCCGGCGCTGATGGCCATCCTGGTCATGACCCTGCAGGTGACGGGGCTGGCCCTCCTGCTGGCGATGCTGATTGGCCTGCCGGTTGGCCTGGTCCTGGGTCTGCGGGAGCGAGTTCCGGCCGCCGGCCTTCTGCTGCCCCTGATTTACACCGGGATGGGGCTGCCGCCGGTTGTCGTCGGGCTGTTTGTCTACCTCTTGCTCTCTAACCAGGGGGCCTTGGGCGATTTACGCTGGTTGTTCAGGCCGGCGGCGATGGTCCTGGCCCAGACCATTATCGCCCTGCCGCTGGTAATTGGCCTGACCTTCACCGCCGTTCGAGCGGTTGACCCGGCGCTGCGACTGCAAGTGCGGGCTTTGGGAGCAACGCGCTGGCAACTGAGTTGGGCGGTCCTGAGCGAGGCGCGCCTGGGTGTGCTGGCCTCGGTCGTGGCCGCCTTCGGCAGCATCATTTCTGAAGTCGGGGCCGTCATGCTCGTGGGCGGCAACATCGAAGGCCAGACGCGGGTCCTGACGACGGCCATCGTCCTGGAAACGCGGAAAGGCAACTTTGCCCTGGCCCTGGCCCTGGGCAGCATCCTCCTGGCCCTGGCCTTCGCCGCCAACCTCAGCCTCTACCACTTGCAGCGCCGGGGGTTGCCCCGGTGAGCGCCCCGCTCTATATCCTCCAGGACGTCCGGCAGGCCTACGCCGGCCGGCAGGTACTGGCCATTGACCACCTGGCCATTATGCCCGGCGAAATCCTGGCCCTGGTTGGGCCAAGCGGGGCCGGGAAGAGCACGCTGTTGCGGTTGCTGAACTTTCTGGAGCGGCCGGCCGCCGGCCGGATCAGCTTTGCCGGCCGGCCGCTGAACGGCGCGGCGTCGCTGGCGGCGCGGCGACGGGTGACGACGGTCTTTCAAACGCCGGGGCTGCTGAACCGGACCGTGGCCGACAACATTCGTTACGGCCTGGCCTTGCGCGGCCGGAAGCTGGCCCCCCAACTCCTGGAACAGTGGCTGGCCCGTTTGGGGCTGGCCGGGTTGGCCCGGCAGCGGCCGGCCCACCTGTCGGCCGGCGAGGCGCAGCGGGTCGCCCTGGCCCGTGCCCTGGCCATCCAGCCGGACGTGCTGCTGCTGGACGAACCAACGGCCAACCTCGATCCCTACAACGTTGGCCTGATTGAGTCCATTATCCGCCAGGAGAACGGGGAGCGAGGCGTGACGGTCGTCCTGGTTACGCACGACGTCTTCCAGGCGCGCCGCCTGGGTCAGCGGACCGGGCTGCTCTTGAACGGCCGTCTGGTCGAGCTGGCGGCCACCGGGGATTTCTTTGACCGGCCGCAACAATCCGTCACGGCCGCGTTTGTACGCGGCGAGCTGGTCTATTAGCAACGACACCTTTTCCACTACGGCTGGTTTCAAGTTGAGTTCCAGCAGGCGTTCCAGCGTATACCCCCCGTTATTCGGAAATCGCCAGGGTAAACGTGCTCCCCTTGCCGTACTCGCTCTGAAAGGTAATGTGCCCGCCCAGCAGGCCGGCCAGTTTTTGCGAAAGGTGCAGGCCCAGCCCGGTGCCCTCGCGGCGGGTCGGCCCGGTCGCCAACTGCTCGAAGGCCTGAAAGAGCCGGGCCTGGTCCCCGGGTTGGATGCCCGGGCCGGTGTCGTGAACGCTGATTTCCGTCAGCAGGCGGCCGTTTTCCTGACGCCGGCCGAGTTCGATGCTGACCTGGCCCTGCTCGGTAAACTTGATGGCGTTGTTGGCCAGGTTGATGACGATCTGGCTAAGAGCGCGCCGGTCGGTCTGGAGGACAATCTCCTGTAGCGGAAGTTCCACTTCCAGTTTGAGGCCCTTGGCCTCGGCCAGCGGGCGCAGCGTTGCGGCGACTTCTTCGACCACGCCCTGGCAGACGACCAGCTCGAAGTGCAATTCGACCCGGCCGGAATCAATCTTGGCTAGGTCGAGCAGGTCGTTGATGAGCGAAAGCAGGTGTCTGGCGCTGAGCTGGACTGTCTTCAGTTGCTTTTCCTGGTCGGGGGTCAGTGGGCCGGGGAGCTTCATCAGCAACGTGCCGGTGAAGCCGATGACGGCGTTGAGCGGGGTGCGCAGTTCGTGCGACATGCTAGACAGGAAGCGGTCCCTGGCCTCTATGGCTCGCTCCAGCTCTAGGTTCTTCTGGCCGAGCATCTCCTGGTAGCGTCGGCGCTCGGCAACCTCCCGGCCCAAGGCCGCGTTGGCCCGGCCGAGCTCGGCCGTTCGTTCGACGACCAGTTGCTCGACCAGGATGGCCCGGCCGGTGACGACCAGTAGGAAAGCGCCCAGCAAGCCGGTGAACAGCAAGCCGCCGGCCAGGATTGCCCAGGCGGCCAGGCTTTGCTGGGCGGCGAGATATTCCAGGGAAGGGGAAACCTGGAGCAGCCAGCGGCGCCCGGCTATCTCGAACGCACTCTCCCGGCGCAGTTCCCCCAAATTTTCCGCGGGTTCGGCGGCCTCGTCCTCGCCGGCGCAGGTCAGGCCGCGGTAGGCGCAGATCAGGAGCGCCCCGGCCGGGGCGCTCTCGTCGTAGAGGCGCAGTTCCAGTCCGGCTCGCTCCTGTTCCAGCCCGGCCAGGGCGGCCGCGACGATGTCGCCCACCCGGAAGGCCCCCGAGACAAAGCCTTGCAAGTTCTGGCGGCGCTCTGCCACCGTGGCCTGCGGTAGCCCGTTGCCGTAGACGGGGGTGAGGATGAGAAAACCCGGTTGGTCGCCGGTTTCCTGGACCAGGATAACCGGCCCGGTAGCGGTTGGCCGGCCCGTATCGCGGGCCCGGGTTAACGCCTCCAGGCGGGCTGGATCAGAAGCAACGTCAAATCCCAGGGCCGGTTCATTGCCGGCGTAAGGTTCTAGGTAATAAATGGGGAAATATTCAGCCCGCGCCGCCGCCGGGACAATCCGGCCTTGCCGGTCCTGTTCCGTGATCTGAAAGCCAGGATAGCCTTCCTGCCGCGCGGCGGTTTCGTAGCCGGCCCGCAAGGGGCCAGGCACGTGGGGGATCCAGGCCAGCACCTGGACGCCCGGCTGGCGGTCCAGGGCCAGCTCGACAAAGGTGTGGAATTCCGGCCGTTCCACTTCGCTGGAACTGGCATAGAAGCCCTTGATGGAAGAAAGCAGGTCAACGTAGTCGTTAAAGTTCTCGACCAGGGCGTTGGTCAGGGTGTCGGCCCGTCGCTCAAATTCGAGCCGTCCGGCCTGTTGCTCTCTGGCGCTGGCCAGGACGAAGACGACGACGGTCACGGCGAAAGCCACGGCCAGCGGGACGGTGACGGTCAGGCGTCTCTGCCGCCACACCTCCCGTGGCTTGGCCAGCCAGATGAGGGCCATCGGCGTGACAATCAGCACGCCGATGGTATCCCCCACCCACCACGTCCACCAACTGAAAGGGTAACTGGCCGCCGGAATGACGCCAGCCAGGAAGAGGCTGCTGACTCCCAACGTGGGCGCGACCAGGCAGCTCACCGGCCCGCCCAGGCCGAGAAACCGAACCACTTTAGCTTCCCGGTTGAGCAGATTGGGGAAGCCGGCCAGGCGGCCGACCAAAAAACCGCCCAAGAGGGCCTGCAGGGTAGCGCCGGTAGCAATGACGAGCGGTAAGAGCAGCGACTTCAACAGCGAGAGCAGGCCGGCCGCGTCGAAAGACGTGCCGACGTTGACCAGGAATGACCCCAACAGGATGCCCGGCCAGACTCGGTGGCCGGCCAGGAGGACGGCGGCCAGGGCGATGCCCGAGGGCGGCCAGATAGCGGTAGCATAGCCGGGAGGAATGGCCAGCAGCAGGCCAAGCCGGCCGGCGACGTAGTAAGCGGCCGCCGTAAGCAGTAGCTCCACGCTGTAGCGCAGGACGGGGCGGCTGGCATTGTTCGGCATTGAATTAGCCCTCCCTGGATGGAGCTAGAGGAGCAATCAAGGTGCGACGACGCTAGCTTTAACTCAGGACCCTAAACTCAAATCTGGCATAACCAGCTATATATTAGCGGATTTTGTCATGATTTCGCAATAGGCCAGGTTTCCAGGCGGGCGCTAAAGTTTGACGTCCGCTCCCCCATACACCTGAGATGCCGCCGTTTCACGCGGCCGGCGACACACCGGCGGCCAGAGTGTTCGTAGTAATTTGTCGCCAAATGTTGTAGGAATTAGAGTACAGGCTACGTTCAACAGTATACATACTTTCCCCCATTTACCAGGCGCTTATTTCACCTTATTATTTAAGTCGTTTATGCTTCAGTTTGGGCCACTGCCAATTTCGGTACAGCCACTCGAAAGGCAGTGAATTTCGTTTTCTAAGTACAAGCAAAGATGAACAATGGCACCTCAAAAAGTTGAATCCATTCGCGTCATGCTTGTGGATGACCATCATTTGGTACGTCTGGCCCTGGGACGCCTGCTGCAAAATTTCCCTGACCTGGAAGTGATTGCCCAGGCGGCCGATGGCCTTGAAGCGGTGGAGCTTTACGGGCAGCATAAGCCTGACGTTGCTGTGATGGATGTCCATATGCCTAAGATGAACGGTTTCCAGGCGACGGAGGAAATTCTTCGCCAATTTCCCCGGGCGCGTATCGTTATTCTGACCGGCATTGACCATCCAGCTTACACCACCGAAGCCAGGGCCGCCGGCGCGGCCGCGTTCCTGGACAAAAAAGCCGCCCCCGAGCAACTGGCCGAAGTGATCCGCAACGTTCACGCCGGGCGTATCACGGAGTAGAGGACACGCCTGGGGCTAAGAAATACGCGCCACTTTGGCCTTCGGCCGCCCAACCCGCCACATTGAGTTGCTCGTTTTGTATTTGCCACCAGTACATCCCGTCTGCGCAAGTTGGGCTTCCTAAAACCCGCACCAACCGGTCACGCGCTAACAGGCCGACCTGATCGGCCGACAACCCGGGCGCGGCGCGCAGGTTAATTTGCCTGGCAATAACCTGGGCCATTCCGCCGGGAGATAGGCGCGGAACCGGCGCACCGGGGCAGGCCTCGGCCATAACAGTCGCTTCAGGAGTGACCGGCCGATCAGGTTCGGCGGTTAGCTCGTTCGTAGCCACTGGGGCATCCAGCAACACTACTGGAATAGTGGGTGGGGCTGGCGCCGTCTCTTCTGCGCCCGGCTCAAATACGCTGGTAGTCACGCGGGCGACAACGAAGGCATAAACAATAAGGCCGATGAGCAGCAATACAGCGCCACCCAGGCAGCCCGCGCAGCGAGGCGCGGTCATCAGCCGCCTGAGATTGCTTTCTGTTAGTCGTTGATTCATGTGACCACGCTCCTCTTTGTCCCCTAGTATATGGAACCGGCCGGCCAGCGCTTGTCGTTTACTGTCCTTTTTCCCTACAAGTACAAGTTTTTGACTTTTTGCATTTCCGGCCGGGTGTGGTACAATGTTCATGGCTCCCCCCCAGAGATGCCCCTTAGCCGCCTGGCTAAGGGGCATCTCACTTTTTCCCCCTTTTTTGATGGACCCAGCTTTTCCCGCAGCGGTGACGTTTGTCAGCCTCATACGTGCCATCTGTCACTAATCCCCGCTTATTTCCCTGCCTTAAAATACTCCTGAGAAAAGAATAGAGAGATTGGAGATTAGAGATTAGAGGTTATGAGTAACCCCTGGTTGCCAATCTCAATCTCCAATCTCCAATCTCCATTTTAAAAACCTCAGGAGGTTAAGCTAATGACGGTAAAAATAGCGCCGGTCCAGGAAAGGATGGAGGCGCCGAAACGATTGATGGAGGATGGCAACGGCCGTAAGCCCCAGGCGGCCAGATACGTCTACCTGTTTAGTGAGGTGGCCGAGGTTGAGAAGCGGGTCGGGGGCGACTGGCCCAAGGTCCGGGGGCTGCTGGGGGGGAAGGGGGCTAACCTGGCCGACATGACCCGGCTGGGTGTGCCGGTTCCTCCCGGCTTTACGGTGACGACCGAGGCCTGCAACGCTTACCTGGCGGCCGGGGAACAGTTCCCGGAGGGGATGTGGCCGCAAGAGGTAGCGGCCGTGCGGGCGATCGAGGAAATGACCAGGCGCACGTTCGGCGGTTCGGAACGGCCGCTGCTCGTTTCTTGCCGCTCTGGAGCCAAATTTTCCATGCCGGGCATGATGGACACGATTCTCAATATTGGCCTGAACGACGAAGTGGTAGAGAAGGCGATCGACCGGGGCAACGATCCTCGCTTTATGTACGATCTATACCGCCGCCTGGTGCAAATGTTTGGCAGCGTCGTCCTGGACGTGCCCGACGAAGTCTTCGAGAAGGTGATTACCGGCTACCGGGAGAAAGAAGGCGTTCAGACAGACGCCGAGCTGTCGGCCGCCGCCTGGCAGGCCGTCACCGCCCGGTTCAAGGAGATTGTCCGCATCCACACCGGTGTCGAGTTCCCCGACGACGCCTATGAACAACTGCGGATGGCCACCGAAGCGGTCTTCAAGTCCTGGAACGGCAAGCGGGCGGTGGATTATCGCCAGGCGGCCGGCATTGCCCACGACCTGGGAACGGCCGTCAACATCCAGATGATGGTCTTCGGCAACATGGGCAACGACTCGGCCACCGGCGTGGCCATGTCGCGCAACGCTTCGACCGGCGAGCCGGAGCTGGAGGGCGATTACCTGATTAACGCCCAGGGCGAGGACGTGGTCGCCGGTATTCGGCTGACCCAGCCGCTGCAAGAACTCAAGAAGGAGATGCCGGCGCTGTACGCGGAATTTGAAGAGATCGCCCGCAAGCTGGAAAAGCACTACCTTAATATGCAAGACATGGAGTTTACCATTGAGCACGGCAAGCTGTGGCTACTGCAGACCCGGGACGGCAAGCGGACGGCCCAGGCCGAGGTGCGGATTGCCGTGGACATGGTCGAAGAGGGGCTGATCACCCGGCAAGAGGCGGTGCGCCGCGTCCAGCCGGCCCAGGTAGATTTCTTCTTACATCCGCAGTTAGACGCCACAGCCAGCAAGGCCAGCAAACCTATCGCCCAGGGACTCAATGTCTCGCCGGGCGCGGCCGTGGGGGTGATCGCCTTTGACGCCGACACGGCCGAGCGGTGGGCCAAGAAAGAGGGCCGGAAGGTGATTATGGTCCGGCCGGAAACCAGGCCGGACGACGTTCACGGTATGCTGGCCGCCCAGGGTATTCTCACCAGCCGGGGCGGCCGGACCAGCCACGCCGCCCTGGTCGCCCGCCAGTTCGGCAAGCCGGCCGTGGTCGGGGTCAGTGAGCTGGACATTGACCTGGACAAGCGCCTGATGCAGGTGGGCGAGTTGGAAATCAAGGAAGGAGAGTGGATTTCCCTAGACGGGACCAACGGCCTGGTCTACCTGGGCCAGCTTCCTACGGTAGTGCCTGATTTCAGCAACCCTTACCTGCTCAGGCTGCTGAGCTGGACCGACGAAATTCGCACCCTGGGCGTGTGGGCTAACGCCGATTACCCGCGCGACGCCGAACGGGCCCGCCAGTACGGGGCGGAAGGTATCGGCTTGTGCCGGACGGAGCACATGTTCTTTGAGACAGACCGTCTGCCAATTGTCCAGCAGATGATCCTGGCCAAGAACGTCACCGAGCAGAACGAGGCCATTGCCAAGCTGTTGCCGCTGCAGCGCGGCGACTTTGAGGGGCTCTTCGAAGCGATGGATGGCCTGCCGGTCATTATCCGCCTGATTGACCCGCCGTTGCATGAGTTCCTGCCGGCCTATGACCTGCTTATTCAAGAGCTGGCTGACCTGAAGGTACGTCTCCAACATTTTCATACTATGAGCGAGATTGACCAGGCGCTGCAGGAGATTCGCATCAAGCAGGCGTTCCTGGAGCGGGTGGAGGCGTTGCGCGAGGCCAACCCGATGCTGGGGACGCGCGGCGTCCGGTTGGGTATTCTCATTCCTGAACTGACCCGGATGCAGGTGCGGGCCATCTTCGAGGCCGCCTGCAAGTGCGCTAAAGAGGGCATTGAGGTTCACCCAGAGGTGATGATCCCGCTCACAGCTCACGTCAACGAACTGAAAACGCAGCAGGCGACGTTGGAGGCGGAGGCGAAGGCAGTCATGGCCGAACAAAACATTGCCATTGACTATAAATTCGGCACGATGATTGAAATACCTCGGGCGGCGCTGACGGCCGGCGAGCTGGCCGAGGTGGCCCAGTTCTTCTCCTTTGGCACCAACGACCTGACCCAGACAGTCTTTGGCATCTCCCGTGACGACGCCGAAGCTGGCTTCCTGGTAGATTACATCCAGAAGGGTATTCTGCCGGAGAACCCGTTCGCCACGATTGACGCCGGCGGCGTAGGTAAGCTGATGGCGGTGGCGGTGGAGAACGGCCGCCAGGCCCGGCCGGACCTGGAAATCGGCATCTGTGGCGAGCACGGCGGCGACCCCAAGAGTATTGCCTTGTGCCACCAGTTGGGGCTAAACTACGTTTCTTGTTCACCGTTCCGCGTGCCGATTGCCCGGCTGGCGGCGGCGCACGCGGCCTTGGGTGAGTTTTATCGGGATTTGTAAAGGATAAAGGTTAAGCGACCATGTGACCCCAGGGGGTACGCCGCGCGGCGTACCCCCTGGTTGCTGTATCGCCTACGGCCGCAGCCATTCATAGGCTAAGGTTATCTTTATATGACATTTGGCACTTGAGAACCATGACTAAGATATGTCATAATAACCTGGTAGAAGACATCACGTCTATTATTTTAAAAAGAGAGATAACCCTATGTTAGACGCGCATCAAATGAACGTTTTTTTGCAGGCGGCGAAAACACTGAACTTCACCCAGGCGGCCCGCCAGTTGCATATGACCCAGCCAAGCGTTAGCCAGCACATCCAGGCCTTGGAGCAGTACTTCAACGCGCCGCTGTTTGTGCGGGCCGGCCGGCACCTGACGCTGACCGATGCCGGAGCCATCCTGATGCCCCTGGCCCAGGAGATGGTCTTGCTGTCTCAACAGATCGAGGAGACGATGCGGTCGCTTAAAGGGGAAATGTACGGCCATTTGCAGATCGGCTGCAGCACCACGGCCGGTAAATATATTCTGCCCTTTTTGCTGGCCAGCTTTATGCGGCAGCATTCCAGGGTCGAGGCCAATTGCCTGGTCGCGCCGCGCCACGAGGCCGTCCAGATGTTGTGCGACGGCGACGTCCACCTGGCCCTGGCCAGCGCCCAGGACTTTTGCAAAGGGGTCGAGTTCCGCAAATTTATCTCCGATCCGGTTGTCTTAATTGCGCCGCTGGATCACCCCTGGGCAGAGCGCCGTGAAATTGATCTAAGGGAATTGTTGGAAGGCAACTTTATTTTGCGTGAAGTCGAATCAGGTACGCGCCAGGTGGCGGCGGCCGCGTTGGAGAAAGTGGGTCTGTCTCTTAGTATGCTCCACACCGTCCTGACCCTGGGTAATTCCGAAGCCATTGCCCTGGCCGTCCAGGAAGGAATTGGGGTGGGCTTTGTCTCCCAAATTGTCGTTTCCCGCCTGGCCCACGGCAGCGTCGCCCGGGTCCGGGTGCGGGGCCTGTCCATGAACCAGGATATTTTCATCGGCCACTACACCGGCCGGCCGGCGACCCAGGCACAAACAGCCTTTTGGGACTTTGTGACCGACCCGAACAATCCGGTCCTGGAGCAGTTGAGCGCCGCCAGTGTCAGCGGCGAGTGGCCTTCTTTTCAGAACGCAGCGATTAACGGCCGATTGTAATTAAGCATCCCCTCGCTTAAGTCCAGACCGTAAAGCTCAAAACCCGCCTCGGCCAGGAGCAGGAGCAACCGGCCGGTGCCGCTGCCTACGCATCTTATGCACAATGTGCAAGAAGTGCAACAGATGCACGATATGACATTTGTCATTGGTGATCTGGTCGAACGTCACTTCTATTGTGTGGCTGTTTCCGGTATGCTTCCTGACAGAATGTGTAATTTTTCACAATCGAGTGAGGAGTAGGCGGACGTGTTAACGGCAAAAGAAGTCCAGGAGTTGCTCCAGGTTGATCGCTCTACCATTTACCGTATGGCCGAGACAGGCCGGCTACCGGCCATCAAGGTGGGGCGGCAGTGGCGGTTCCCGGCCGGCCAGATTGACCAGTGGCTGGCCAGCCAGGCACCGGCGGCCGGGCAACCGGTGCGGCCGGTGGGGGAGCCAACGGCCGGCCCGGTGCTGGCTGCCCAGTTGCCATTGGCCTGCCTGCAGTTAATGCAGGATACCTTTGCCGAGGCCCTGGGGGTGATGATTGTCGTTACCGACATGGCCGGCAACCCGGTAACCCAGGTGAGCAACCCTTGTGGCCTGTTTGCTGCCGTAAGGGACCAGGCCCTGCAGAAGTGTATCGAGCAGTGGCGGCAGATGGCAGCAGTGATTGACCTGGAACCTAAATTTACGCTCAGTCACATTGGTCTGCTCTGCGCCCGCGGCCTGATTCGGGTAGGAACTGAACTAAAAGGTGCGGTTGTGGTCGGCGGTATTGCCCCCCATGACTGGCCACCCTCAGTCAAGACAGTAGCCGCTCTGGCGGCCGGGTTGGAGGTCCAGCCGGCGCTGTTGGCCGACTATCTCAATGAGGTTTACCACCTGGACGAGAGCCGGCAAACGCACGTGTTGCTACTGGTGCAACGCATTGCCAATATCATCTCCCACATTTTGCAAGAACGAACGAGCCTGTTGGGCCGGCTGGAAGCCATTGCCAGCCTGACGGTCGTATAGCTAAGGAGTGAACGATGAAACGATTACTGATTCTAGGCGCCGGCACGGCCGGGACGATGGTCGCCAATAAACTGAGCCATGTGCTCGACCGTGACAAGTGGCAGATTACTATCGTAGACCAGGACGAGACCCATTATTACCAGCCAGGTTTTCTCTTTATCCCCTTTGGCATTTACGGGGAGAACGATGTGATCAAGCCAAGGCGGGACTTTATTCCACCCGGCGTGGAAATGATCGTCTCCGAGATTGAACTAATTGAGCCAGATCACAACCGGGTGCGCCTGGTTAAGAACGACCGTGTGCTCTATTACGATTACCTCGTGATTGCCACCGGCACCCACCCCCGGCCGGAAGAAACGCCTGGCCTGGTGAGCAGCGAGTGGCGCCAATCCATCCACGATTTCTACACCTTTGAGGGCGCAGTAGCCCTGGCCCGGAAATTGCGCACCTGGCCGGGCGGCCGGCTGGTAGTGAGTGTCATGGAGTTGCCCTACAAGTGCCCGGTGGCCCCGCTGGAATTTATTTTCCTGGCCGATTGGTACTTCCAGGAGCGGGGCCTGCGTGACAAAGTGGAGCTGACTCTAGTTACTCCGCTGCCCGGTGCGTTTACCAAGCCCCGCGCCTCGGCCCTGCTGGGCAATCTGCTGGAGAAGAAAAACATTAACCTGGTGCCGGAGTTTTACACCGAGCGAGTAGACCCCGACAGGCGCGTGCTGATTTCCTACGACGAGCAAGAAGTGCCTTATGACCTGCTGGTGGCCGTACCGGTGAACAAGGGAGCGGAGGTAATTAGCCGCTCTGGCCTGGGTGACGAACTCAACCACATCCCGGTAGATAAGCACACTTTTCTGTCCACCCGGTACGCCAACATCTTCGCCCTGGGCGACGCCGCCAACCTGCCCACCTCCAAGGCCGGCTCTGTCGCCCATTTTGCGGTAGAGGTGTTTGTGGACAATTTCTTGCGCACTATTGAGGGGCTGGAGATGTTGCCCACCTTTGATGGCCATGCCAACTGCTTTATTGAATCCGGCTTTGGCAAGGGCGTTCTCATTGATTTCAACTACAATGTCGAGCCACTGCCAGGCAAATATCCCTTGCCGGGAATTGGCCCCTTCTCTCTCCTCCAGGAATCGGAAATGAACCATTGGGGCAAGGTTATGTTCCGCTGGATGTACTGGAATATTTTGCTCAAGGGCAAGGAGATGCCGGTAACAGCCCAGATGACGATGGCCGGCAAGTGGGATTAGGAGATAGCTCATGGAGCAGGTAGTTGCCGAACTAAACCAGAAAATAGATGCCCTGGCAGCCCAGGTAGCCTTCCTGGCCGAGGAAGCCCGCCAGCAACAGCGCCGCCGCCAGGAGTGGGCAGAGCTGCAGAGTGATTTGGCGCTTGTCGGCACAGAACTTTTCCGTCTCTCGGTACAGCAACTGGACGAGGTGGAAAGTTACGTGCAGTTGGAAGACGTATTCCGATTGCTGAAGCGCCTGATGCGTAACACCCGCAACCTGGAACAGATGCTGGACCAGTTGGAGAGTCTGGCCGCCCTGGGGCAAGAGATTAACCCCCTAACTCAGGAAGCTTTTCTGTCCGTGTTAACCCGGCTAGACGAGATGGAACGCAAGGGCTACTTTGTCTTTTTCCAGGGTGGCCTGGACATCATGGATCGCGTGGTTACCTCCTTTAGTGAGGAAGATGTCCGCCAGTTGGGTGAGAATATTGTCCTGATCTTGCAAACGGTGAAGGAAATGACCCAGCCGGAGATCATGCACATGATGCGCCAGACAGCGGCCGTGATTCGGGAAGAAGAACCGGCCGGTGACGTTTCCCTGTTGCAAATCTTACGCCAGTTGAACGACCCGGCCGTTAAGAGAGGACTGGCCAAAACGTTAACGGTGTTGAGGACCGTTTCTGAAAATTAATTGTCTTACGAATGGAGATAGTGATCATGTTTACAAAAGAAATTGTGGGCAAACAAGTACAGTTTGATGATGAGGGGTTCATGACCAACCCTGAGGCCTGGAATAGGGAAATTGCTATTGAACTAGCCAAAGAAATTGGTATTGCTCCCCTAACCGAGCGACATTGGAAGGTGATCGAATTTTGCCGCTCTGACTTCCACGTCACTGGCGAGGCGCCTACTTTACGCCGAATTACCAGGGAATCGGGGATTTCGACTAAGGAACTGTATGAGCTTTTTCCCAAGGGCCCGGCCAAGAAAGTCTCTCGTGTGGCCGGCCTGGGGAAGCCACACGGCTGTATTTAGGAGTGAATGTCATGTGTGCCGAAAATGGTGATCGCAAGTTGTGCATTATTTGTTCGAAGGGCTCGCTAGACATGGCCTACCCTGGCCTGGTGTTGGCCAACGCCGCCCTGATGGAAGGCATTGACGTAATCATGTTCTTTACCTTCTGGGGGTTAGACATCGTCAACAAGAAGAAGATGGAACACCTGAAAGTGACGCCCATTGGCAATCCCAGTATGGGTATTCCTAACTCGGTGGCTGGTTTGCCGGGTATGACTAACCTGGCTACCGTCATGATGAGGCGGGAAATTGAAAAGTTGGACTTTCCGCTGGTGGAAGAATTCCTGCAAATGATTGCCGACGCCGGGGGCAAACTGTATGGCTGCAAGATGTCTATGGACATGATGCACCTGACGAGAGATGACTTGTTTGCCGAAGTGGAAGCCGTAGTTGGAGCAACGGATTTCATGGAAATGAGTGAAGGCGCGCAGATCATTTTCGTCTAGGCTCACGCCTATCAGGAATACCAGGCGCTTTAAGTCTGGCCAGGTATCCGCCTAAAGCCACCAGGCGCCTGGCGCTTCTCGCAAAAACTTCTGGTAAGCCCGCGTTGGAATATCGCCGTCCTACGCGGGCTTTTTCTTTTGAATGACTTTTGTCACTGTCATAGGTGCAATCTGTCACTGCCACCAGGTGGGGCGGCCGGCTTACAATAACGCCAATACAAAGAAAGTGTCATGTGTCAAGTGCCAAGTGCCACGTGGCCAGCTTTACCTGACACCTGACACTTGATACTTGACACGTGATTAACCGGAGTATGATTGATGGGCAAGCAAATGATTACGATTGATGGCAATGAGGCGGCGGCGCGGGTCGCTCACAAGATTAGCGAAGTGATCGCCATTTATCCGATTACCCCCTCGTCGGCCATGGGTGAGTGGGCGGACCAGTGGTCGGCCGAGGGCCAGACCAATATCTGGGGAGCGGTGCCGCAGGTCGTCGAGATGCAGTCGGAGGGTGGGGCGGCCGGGGCCGTCCACGGGGCGCTCCAGGCCGGTGCGTTGACGACCACCTTTACCGCCTCGCAGGGCCTGCTGTTGATGATCCCCAATATGTACAAGATTGCCGGCGAGCTGACGCCGGCCGTTTTCCACATTGCCGCCCGGTCGCTAGCGGCCCAGGCCCTGTCTATCTTTGGCGACCACAGCGACGTGATGGCCGCCCGGAACACCGGTTTCGCCCTGCTGGCCTCCAACTCCGTCCAGGAAGTCATGGACTTTGCCCTCATCGCCTCGGCCGCTACGCTGGCGGCGCGGTTACCCTTCCTCCACTTCTTTGACGGCTTCCGCACCTCGCACGAGGTTAACAAGGTCGAGTTGCTGGAGGACGACGTGCTGCGGGCGATGATCAGCGACGACCTGGTCCGGGCGCACCGCGACCGCGCCCTCACGCCGGATCGCCCGGTGGTGCGGGGGACGGCCCAAAACCCGGACATTTATTTCCAGGCCCGCGAGAGCGTCAATCCGTTCTACGCCGCCTGCCCGGCCATTGTGCAGCAGGCCATGGACAAATTTGCCGGGCTGACCGGCCGGCAGTATCACCTCTTTGACTACGCCGGCGCGCCGGACGCCGAGCGGGTCATCGTGCTCATGGGCTCCGGGGCAGAAACGGTCCAGGAAACGGTGGAGTACCTGGCCGCCCGGGGAGAAAAGGTCGGCCTGGTGAAGGTACGCCTCTACCGGCCGTTTGCCGGTGAAGAGTTTATCAACGCCCTGCCGCCCACCGTCCAGGCCATCGCCGTCCTGGACCGGACCAAGGAGCCGGGGGCGGCCGGCGAGCCGCTATACCTGGACGTGGTGGCAGCCATCAACGAATTCTGGACCGAGCACCAACCTCACTCCTCGCGGTTGGCCCAGCCAACCACCCTCAGTCCTCAGTCCTCAACCCTCAGTCCTATCATCATTGGCGGCCGCTATGGCCTGTCTTCTAAGGAATTTACGCCAGGCATGGTCCAGGCCATCTTTAATGAGCTGGCCCGGCCGAAGCCGAAGCGCCATTTCACCATCGGCATCACCGACGACGTCAGCCACACCAGCCTGGAATGGGACAGGTCGTTCGACGTTGAGCCGGATGAGGTCGTGCGGGCCGTTTTCTACGGCCTCGGCTCAGACGGCACGGTGGGGGCCAACAAGAACTCGATCAAGATCATCGGCGAAGATACCGGCAATTACGCCCAGGGCTACTTTGTCTACGATTCCAAGAAGTCCGGCTCGGTGACGGTCTCGCACCTGCGCTTTGGACCACGGCCCATCCGTTCTACCTACCTGGTCCAGTCGGCCAACTTCGTCGCCTGCCACCAATTCAACTTTATGGAGCGGTACGACGTACTACGCCTGGCCGCGCCGGGGGCCACCTTCCTCTTGAACAGCCCTTATGGCCCCGAGGAGGTCTGGGAGCGGCTGCCACGCAGCGCCCAGGAGGCGATCATTGACAAGAAGCTGCGCTTTTACGTCGTGGACGGCTTCCGGGTGGCCCGGGAGACCGGGATGGGCCGGCGGATTAATACGGTCATGCAGACCTGCTTCTTCGCCCTGAGCGGCGTCCTGCCGGCCGGGGAGGCGATTGCCGCCATTAAGGGCGCTATCGAGAAAAGCTACGGCAAACGCGGCGACGCCGTCGTCGAACATAACTTTGCCGCTGTAGACGCCGCCCTGGCTCACCTCCACCCGGTTGAGGTGCCCGGCCAGGCCGATAGCCTCTTTGACCGCCGGCCGGTGGTGCCGGCCTGTGCGCCCGAATTTGTCCGCTCGGTGACGGCACGGATGATTGAGGGCCTGGGCGACGAATTGCCGGTCAGCGCCCTGCCGGTAGACGGCACGTATCCCTCTGGTACGACGAAGTGGGAGAAGCGCAACATTACCACCGAAATTCCCGTCTGGGACCCGGACATCTGCATCCAGTGCGGCAAGTGCGCCTTTGTCTGCCCGCACTCCGTCATCCGCATGAAGGTTTACGACCCGGCCCTGCTGGAGGACGCGCCGGCCGCGTTTAAGTCGGCGCCGGCCCGCTACAAAGAGTATAAGGACCTGGTCTACACGCTCCAGGTCGCGCCGGAGGATTGCACCGGCTGTACGTTATGTGTGGAAGTCTGCCCGGTGAAGAACAAGCTCCAGCCCAAGTTCAAGGCCATCAACATGGCCCCGCAGGCCGAGCTGCGCCAGGCTGAACAGGAGAACTGGGAATTCTTCCTGGGGCTGCCGGAAATTGATCGCGCGACCCTGCCGCTGAACCAGGTGAAGTACAATCAGCTCGTGACGCCGCTCTTTGAATTCTCCGGGGCCTGCGCCGGCTGCGGCGAGACGCCCTACCTGAAGCTCCTCAGCCAGTTGTTCGGTGACCGGACGTTGATTGCCAATGCCACCGGCTGCTCTTCGATTTATGGGGGCAACCTGCCGACCACACCGTGGACCCAGAACGCCGACGGCCGGGGTCCGGCCTGGGCCAACTCACTGTTCGAGGACAACGCCGAATTTGGCCTGGGGATGCGGGTGGCTCTCGACCAACGCCTGGAGATGGTGGCCCAAATGGTGCGCAGCCTGCGGCCGGTCCTTGGCGAAAGGCTGGCCAACGCCATCCTCTACGCCGACCAGGTGAGTGAAGCTGACATCCAGGCCCAACGCGGCCGGGTAGCCGAACTGAAGCAGCGTTTACAGGAGCTGATTGGCGGCAACGATCCGGAGGTCGAACCTTTCCGGGGCGACCTGCGTAACCTGCTGAGCCTGGCCGACGTTCTGGTCAAGAAGAGCGTCTGGATCGTCGGCGGCGATGGCTGGGCTTACGACATTGGCTACGGTGGGCTGGACCACGTCCTGGCTTCCGGCCGGAACGTCAACCTGCTGGTCCTAGACACTGAGGTCTACTCCAACACCGGCGGCCAAATGTCTAAGTCCACCCCCCGGGGGGCGGTGGCCAAGTTTGCCGCGGCCGGCAAGCCCTTGCCCAAGAAAGATTTGGGCCTGCTGGCTATCAGCTACGGCAGCATTTACGTGGCCCGGATAGCCTTCGGCGGCAGCGACGCCCAGACGATCAAAGCCTTCCTGGAAGCGGAAGCGTACGAAGGCCCGTCGCTCATCCTGGCCTATAGCCACTGTATTGCCCACGGCTACGACATGAAGTACGGCCTGGAGCAGCAACAGGCGGCCGTAGATTCCGGCTACTGGCCGTTGTACCGCTACAACCCCGATCGGGCGGCCGAGGGGCTCAATCCCTTCCAGCTTGATTCCAAGCCGCCCCAAATCCGGCTGGAGGAGTATATCTACCGCGAAGGGCGCTACCAGATGTTGACCCAGAGCCACCCCGAGCGGGCTGCCCGGCTGCTGGAACTGGCCCAGGCCGACGTCGAAACGCGCTGGACCACCTACGCCCGATTGGCAGGTTTGAATGGCGACCATAAATAGTAGAGACGTTGCATCGCAACGTCTCTACAGAGGAATATGACAATGGATATGAGTACAACTTATCTTGGCTTGAAATTGAAAAACCCCCTGGTGCCCTCCTCGTCGCCCTTGTCGCGGAACCTGGCCAGTCTGCGGCGCATGGAGGATCATGGGGCGGCCGCGGTCGTCCTGTACTCGCTGTTTGAGGAGCAAATCAACCAGGAAAGCCACACCCTGAACCATTACCTGACCCAGGGGGCGGAAAGTTACCCGGAGGCGCTGACTTATTTCCCGGAGGCGCGAGAGTACCAGTCTGGTCCTGAAGAGTATATGGAGCACATCTACCAGGCCAAGACGGTCCTGGACATTCCGGTGATTGCCAGCCTGAACGGCGTTTCTACGGGGGGTTGGGTCCGCTACGCCCGCGACATCAAGCAGGCCGGCGCCGACGCCCTGGAGTTAAACGTCTATTACCTGCCCACCGACCCAAACCTAACCGGCAGCGAGATAGAACAGATTTACCTGGACGTGCTGCGGGATGTGAAGGCGGTCGTCTCCATTCCGGTGGCCATGAAACTCAGCCCCTACTTCAGCTCGGTGGCCAACATGGCCCAGCGCCTGGTTGAGGCCGGGGCCAATGGGCTGGTGCTGTTCAACCGCTTTTACCAGCCGGACCTGGACATTGAGAAGCTGGAAGTGGTTCCCCACCTGCTGTTGAGCAATTCGGCCGAACTGCGCCTGCCGCTGCGCTGGATCGCCCTCCTGTACGGCCGCGTCAGGGCCGACCTGGCCCTGACGACCGGCGTTCACACGGCCGAGGACGTGCTCAAGGGCTTGATGGCCGGCGCGTCGGTGACCATGCTGGCCTCAGAGTTACTGCGCAATGGGGTGGGGCGGTTGAGCGAGCTGCTCTTTGATCTGGAGGCCTGGCTCATCGAGCACGAGTACGGCTCGCTGGCCCAGTTGTGGGGCAGCCTGAGCCAGATCAACTGCGCCGAGCCGGCCGCCTTCGAGCGGGCCAACTACATGCGCGTCCTCAGCTCCTTCGCCCCGGATTATCTCTGGCGCAGCGGGGCGCTGGGGGTGATACCCGGCCTGCATTAGCCCACAGGTGACTGTCACTTCGCAAGTGACAGTCACCTCCAAAATAGTTATTTTGTGCCCTGGGCGTGTATCATACACAACCAGTAGATCCAAATATCTTGGGAACGCGGACATCCTGTCCGCCTGCCAAGGCGATCTGCCTAAAACGGAGTGTATGAAGACGGTTAAACCAGCGGCCGTAGCCGTTGTTTCCCTGTTGCTGTTGCTGCCGTCCTGTTCCTGGAGTAAGGCGCAAAGCCCGCCGGCCGCGGCGGGCCGAACGACCACGCCCACTCCTCCTGCCACCGCAACCATCGCCGCTACCCCAACCCCAACAGCAACCCCTTCTCCCTGGCCGACGGCGACGGCCGTTCCCTCCTTTAACTCAACAATTGATCTAACTGCTATACATTTACTCTCAACTACAGTAACCCAACTTCCAACGAAAACGGCCATCCCGCTTACTCCAATTCCATCTCAAACTCCCGATCCACATTTATTCCTTGTAGCAACCAGCAGTAGCGAGGGGCGCATTTCGAACATTACATTGAGCACTTTAGGGCAACTTGCTTTCGTCGGTGATGGAGTTTTGTTTGTGGAAACTGCGCCTGGGTCAGGGCAGTTTGAGGAAATCGGCCGTTATGCCCGGACGGCTGCCTGGTCGCCCGCTGGCAACCGGCTGGTGTACAGTTTAGTAGACACACCTGACATTTTTAATAATCCAGCTGGCATCTATGAACAACGGATCTGGTCGGCAATAGACGAGAACGATGTCACTCTCGCTCAGTTCTTTTCGAATTTTCCCAATCCCCCATACCATGTTGAACAGGCATACTGGTCGCCGGACGGCACCAAGATTCTGTTTCAGGCTGCGCTTGACGAAAGACATGAAGAGGCAAAGATCTATTTGAATAATTTTATTCTGGCTACGGCCGACTTCAGCCAGGGAACCTTTACCGATAATAAGTTTATCCCTTCACTTCAGTCGCCCGTTTGGTTAACCAACGAGGTTTATATTTTGCGACACCATTGTGGCTCCCCTTGTGAAGGCTATGCTGCTTATGATTACTCAGGTCAATTGGTATGGTCACTATATTGGGATACCGCCGGGATAGTGGCTTTTGCACCACAGGGAAACTTCATGATCAATGCCGGTCGAATTGATACCACCAGTTGGGATGATATTCCTAGTGAGCCTTATCCGCCTACGGTGGATGAAATTGACCTAATTACAGGCGAAGTGAAGATCTTATGGCAGACATCTCAAATCGGATATGAAAACTTTACTCCCTTTTTTAGGTTCTCCCGCAATTTGTGTGATCGATTGTCATTATCCGGGCGGCGATGTGCCTAACACCCGCCTGCGTAGTAGGTCAAAATTGGCCCGGCCGTATCCCTG
>JAKEFB010000109.1 GCA_022616275.1 Chloroflexota bacterium | reverse complement strand
TGCACACGGGCGACATCGGCCGGATGGACGAAGAGGGTTACTTTTACGTCGTTGACCGGTTGAAGGATATGGTCAACGTGGCCGGCCTGAAGGTGTACCCGGCCGAAGTGGAGGGGGTGATTTACCGGCATCCGGCCGTGGCCGAGGTGGTGGCTTACGGCGTGCCGGATGCCATTGCCGGCGAGCGATTGGAAACCAGGATTGTGTTGAAACCAGGCCATCAGGTACAGGAAGGAGAGATTTTGGCTTTGTGCCGCCAGCACATGGCCAGTTTCAAAGTGCCGGCGGCCGTCGAATTTGTGGAGGCTTTGCCCAAGAATCCGGCGGGGAAGATCCTCAGGCGGGTTTTGCGGGAACGGACGACGGACGACGGACGATGGACGACAGGCAGAGGAATGAGATGACTGGGCACGTGGACGCTCTGATAGACCGCTATTTTGCCGACCTGCTCAATGGGGGCCATTTTGAGATAGCGGAGGAGATTGTGACGCCGGATTTTAGATTTTACGGCCCGTCGGCTCCCCAGGGGCGGACCATCGCCGGCCTGGCTCAATTTGTGGCCGATCTGCGCGTTGGCTTTTCTGACAAGCATTTTGAGGAGTTGGAACGGATTGTGAACGGGGACCGGGCGGCCAGCCGTTTTCGCATGACCGGCCGGCACGACGGCCCGTTTCATGGCATTCCGCCAACCGGCCGGATGACCAGCCTGGATTGCTGTGATTTGTTTTATCTACGCGACGGCAAAATTGCCCAGGTGCGGGCTTATTTTGATTTTCTTGATTTGCTGAAGCAGGTTGGCGCTATTCCGGGCGCGCGGTAGCTTGACAAGGAGACAAGGAGACAAGGTGACAAGGAGACAAGGAGACAAGGAGACAAGGAGACAAGGTGACAAGGAGACAAGGTGACAAGGTGACAAGGTGACAAGGAGACGGGCTAACCGAAGCGGTTAGCTCGGGGACGGCAACCTGCGGTTGCGGGCGATTTACCAAATCGCCCTACAAAGTGATTGTCTTTTCTGGAGTGAAGGTGCTATGAGTGATCTTGCTAAACGGCTTGCGGCGCTTGCGCCGGAGAAGCGAGCGCTTCTCGAAAGAATGATTAAGGAAGAGCCACAACAGAATGAGAAGGGTTCCAAAAAGGAGCGCCAGCAGGCTATCCCTGGGCCGTATGAGACGTACGACGTGGTCATTTTAGGGGGCGGGTTGGCCGGGTTAACGCTGGCCTTACAGCTCAAGCAAACACGCCCGGAGACACGCGTCCTGGTGGTCGAGAAAAACCAACACCCTGTCCCCGAGGCGGCCCACAAGGTGGGGGAGTCTACGGTAGAGGTCGGCGCCCATTACTACGGCGTGGTTTTGGGTCTGAAGGAGTACATCAGAAGCTGGCAACTGCCCAAGTTTGGGCTGCGCTACTTCTTCACGGTGGGGGACAACCGGGATATTGCCCGGCGGTTTGAAGTTGGGGCGACGTTCTTCCCGCCAACGCCGAGCTACCAATTGGACCGCGGCCGGTTTGAAAATGATCTTGGCGAAAGAGTCCGGTCTTTAGACGTTCCTTTCTGGGACAGCAGCAAGGTCACCGACGTTATCCTCGACGACGAGCAGCATTTTGTGACCGTGGAGCGCGATGGGGCAGAACGGCATCTGGCGGCCCGTTGGGTGGTAGATGCAACCGGGCGGGTGGGCATGATCAAGCGCCGGCTTGGTCTGGTCAAGGATGTGACCCATAAAGCGAACGCAGTCTGGTTCCGCATCACCGGCCGGGTTGACCTGGACGAGTGGTCTGACGATCCCCGGTGGCAGGCCAGCCCGACAACCGGCAAGCGCTGGTTCAGCACGAACCATTTAATGGGCAAAGGTTATTGGGTGTGGCTCATTCCCCTGGCTTCGGGGGCGACCAGCGTGGGCATTGTCGTAGACGCCTATCTTCACCCCTACAACCGCATTAGCGGGCGCGAGAAGGCGATGGCCTGGCTGTGGCAGTATGAACCGCAGTGCGCCCAGGCGGTTGAGGAGCGGCTGCATTTGCTCCAGGACTTTCACGCCTTGCGCCACTATGCCTATAGCTGCGAGCGGGTCTATTCGGCGGAACGGTGGTGCCTGACCGGCGAGGCGGGGGCCTTTGCCGACCCCTTCTACTCGCCGGGCAGTGATTTTATTGCCCTGGGAAACACGTTTATTACCGACCTGATTACCAGGGAGCTGGCCGGCGAGGAGATCCGCGAACGCCTGGAATACTACAATCAAACGTACCTCAACACCTTTGAGACGTTCCTGCCGGCTTACGACCAGCAATACCCCATTATGGGTAACCCCCGGGTCATGACGCCTAAGGTCGTTTGGGATTTTGCCGTTTATTGGGCCTACATCGGCATGGTTTTCTTCCACCGCAAATATTGCGACCTGGAGTTCCTGGCTTCGCTATCCGGCGAAGCGGAGCGTTTTGCCCAGTTGTCCTCGCGGATGCAGCACCTGTTCCACGAATGGAGCGAGCTTGAGCCGCCGGCGCAGTTGAGCGGCTCTTTTGACATTTTGAAGCTGAAGTTGCTGTACCAGTTAAATCTTGAGCTGATCACGCCGTTCAGCGACGAGGCGCTACGGGAGAAGATTGTGCAAAACCTGGCTCTCTGCGAAGACATCGCCGTGGAAATGTTCCGCCAGGCGACTCGTTGCCTGCCCCAGCCGTTGCCTGAAGGGCCGCTCAATCCCTACGCCATCAGCCTTAAGCCGGAACGCTGGGAGGCGGACGGCTTGTTCAGTCCGCCGGCGCAGCGACCTGTGTCGCCGGCCGTCATTGACGACCTCAAGATACTCTGGGAGGCCGGTACACCGGCCGAGGTAGCGCCGGCGAATGGCCAGGCGGTGATGGAGAGGCCATCCGTTGAGCCAGTGGAGGCTTACTCATGAGCAAGCAAGCCAAACGAGACCGGTCATTGCCAATTGAGAAGGGGGAAGTCGGGGCCTGGATGGTCTCTTATTTTGCCGGCCGGCTGGGGTGTGACAAAAGCGAGATAGATATCAGCCGGCCGTTTGTGCAGTATGGCCTGGCGTCTATCGAAGGCATCACCCTGGTCAGAAAATTAGAGGAATGGTTGGGGCTGTCCCTCTCCCCGACGCTGGCCTGGGAGTATCCCTCTATTGAGCTGCTGGCCCGGCATCTGGCCGGCAATTTGACGAGCGCCGAGGAGCAAAGCATGGCCAACACAAACAGCGACACAGAACCTATGGCCATCGTTGGTATGGCCGGCCGTTTTCCGGGGGCCAAAAATCTGGCAGCCTTCTGGCAATTGTTGCATGACGGCGTGGATGCCATTACGGAGATTCCGCCGGACCGCTGGAATGCAGAACAGTTTTACAGCCCTGATCCGGCCGCGCCAGGCAAGATGATCAGTCCCAAAGGGGGCTTTCTGGAGGAGATTGACAAGTTTGATGCTGCCTTTTTTGGCATTTCACCGCGAGAAGCCGCACACCTGGACCCGCAACAACGGTTAATGTTGGAGCTGGCCTGGGAGGCGCTGGAAAACGCGGGTATCCCGCCGTTCAGCCTGGCCGGGAGCCAGACGGGCGTCTTCTTCGCCACGCTCGGGGCAGATTATGGGACGACGTTATTTAGCGAGCACCTGGAATTGGTGGACGCCTATTCCGGGCCGGGGAACGCCTATAGCGTCATGGCCAACCGGGTCTCTTACTTTCTCGATCTGCACGGGCCGAGCATCTCGCTGGATACGGCCTGCTCAGGCTCGCTGGTTGCCCTCCACCTGGCCTGCCAGAGTTTGCGGAGCGGCGAGAGCAGCCTGGCCCTGGTTGGCGGGGTGAACGTCATTTTGCGGCCGGACAGCCACGTTTTCTTCTCCAAAGCCGGGGCGCTGTCGCCCAGCGGGCGAAGCCAGACCTTTGACAAAGGGGCGAATGGTATGGCCCGGGGAGAAGGAGCAGGCCTGGTTATCCTCAAACCCCTCTCGCGAGCCCTGGCCGACGGCGACAGGGTTTGGGCGGTGGTTTTGGGTAGCGCGGTCAACCAGGACGGCACCAGCAACGGCCTGATGGCGCCCAATGGCAAGGCCCAGGAAGCGGTGATCCGCCAGGCCTACCAACGAGCCGGCGTTTCCCCTGGCCGGGTGCAATATATCGAGGCGCATGGCACGGGCACGGCCGTGGGTGACCCGATTGAGGTGCGGGCGCTGGCCGCCGTGTTGGGCGAGGACCGCTCCGACGGCCGGATCTGCAAACTAGGCTCTATTAAGACGAACATTGGACATACGGAAGCGGCGGCCGGGATGGCCGGCCTGATCAAGGTGGCGTTGTCTATGCACAACCGGCTGATTCCGCCCAGCCTGCACTTTCAGGAACCAAATCCTCTGCTCAACCTGGAAGAGACGCCATTGATTGTGCAGCAACAGCCAGGTCCGTGGCCGGTGGAGACGGAGCCGTTGATCGCCGGCGTCAGTAGTTTTGGGATAGGCGGCAGCAACGCCCACGTGGTGGTGGCCGCACCTCCAGAAGCAGGAGCAGCCAGAGAAGATGGGTCTTTGACGCCTCCGTACCTGGTGCCCATTTCGGCCAGGCGGCCGGAGGCGCTGCAGGAACTGGCCCAGAGTTATCATGAACTGGTAAGCGGCGACCAGGCGCCTGAACTGGCGGACCTGGGCGATACGGCGAGCACCCGGCGCAGCCACCTGGAGCAGCGCCTGGCCTGCGTGGCCCACTCCAGAGAGGAACTGGCCGGGCAGCTTACCGCCTTCCTGGAGGGAAATCCCCAGCCCGGCCTGTCAAGTGGGGTAAAACCGCCGGCCGGCCACCAACCCAAACTGGCCTTTATCTTCTCTGGCCAGGGCTCGCACTGGTCAGGCATGGGTCGGGAGTTATTACTGCGGGCGCCTGTCTTCCGGGCGACGCTGGAACAGTGCGACTACCTGCTGCGCCGCCACGTGGAGTGGTCGTTATTGGAAATCTTGCAGGACGGCGAAGGTGAATCCCGGCTGAATGAGACGGACGTGGCCCAACCGGCTATCCTGGCCATTCAGGTGGCCCTGGCGGCGCTGTGGCGGGCCTGGGGTATCATACCCGATGTCGTCGCCGGCCAGAGCCTGGGTGAAATAGCCGCGGCACATGTGGCCGGCGCCCTCAGTCTGGAGGACGCCATCCGGGTGGTCTATCACCGTAGCCGCCTTATGAAGCGAACGGCCGGGCAAGGCAAGACGGCCGTCATTGGGCTGTCGCCAGACCGGGCACGGCTGATTGTGACAGGCTTTGAAGAGCTGGTTTCGGTGGCCGGAAGCAACAGCCCTGAGACCAGCGTTCTCTCGGGCGAGCCAGAAGCGCTGGCCCGCATTCTGACCTCGTTAGA
>JAKEFB010000108.1 GCA_022616275.1 Chloroflexota bacterium | reverse complement strand
TATAAATAACATCCATAATGGCACAAATTATGTCGACTTCAATTATATTGTGAAATGGCAAGAAGAATACGAAAATGAAGCTGGAAAATGGGTGGAGTTTGTAAAAAAGGAAACCACCAATACCGAATATCGAGGCGCAGATCAACAAGCCAGACAAACCCACATGGGTGCTCCAGGAGAGTGGCAAGGACCTTGGAAGTAAGCCAACAAATTATAACTTCAGGAACTTGGAAAAAACTATGTGAAACATCATTTTCTAAAACAGGTAGGTATCACACTTATGAACAAATCGGAAATAGAAAAACTGGAAATTAAATACCTGAATCAACTTAGGGAATCTAAGTCCCCAGAAGAGATGGGGGCAGTATATACTGCAATTGCGTTTATGTATGCCAACAACAGGATGCAACCACCAGCGAAGGTCATTGAGTATTGTGAAAAAGCTACACAATACCCCATTGGTTTAACTGAAGCCTGCCAATTATATCTCTATTGGGGAGAGGCGCTTGAAATGTCATATGGCGATACTGCGAGCAGGGGTTTTATTGCAGCAAGGCAAGAAATTGCCAGACCTTATCTACTTGGTCTTAAATTGGTCCTAGACAATCAAACCTCACAACAAGAGGAGCAGGAACCTCCAGCCGTTAGTAAGTATCGTTATGATGGCTTGCCCGATAGTGAGGAACATCATGAATTACAAAGGCAGCATGAAAAAGAGGTTGCCAAGCGGGAAGAGGTGGTGTTGCAAAACAAATTAATCAGGTTTCGCAGGGAGTTCATCTCTAAGTGTGTAGCCCTATATTCACACCAACCCCCCAACTTAGATGAACTGCGACGGATCGCCACAAAGATACTTAATGATGACGAAATCGTTAAAAATTTACTAACCAAAGTGGAGACTTTTACAAAGAACAAGGGAAATGAATTGCTATGACAACTTTTCCACGTTCGCCGCGTTTGTTGAAGGGGGGGATTGTCCTCGTTGACCCGGACACAGGACAGGTGCTGCGCATCATTTCGCTGCAATACAACCCGGAAACGCTGTCGCGCACGCTGCAGGCGCAAGCCCTGGGTGAAAGTGGCGACCGCTCCCAGGCGCTGCGCCTCAAGGGGCCGCCGGTGGAGACGTATAAGCTGGAGGCGGAAATTGACGCGGCCGACCAGCTTGAGTTCCCAGAGCAAAACGACGCCGTCCGGCAACACGGCATTGCCCCGCAACTGGCCGCCCTGGAAACCATCAACTATCCCAACAGCAGCGATCTCCTGACCAATAACAGCCTGGCCGCGGCCGGTACGCTGGAAATCGCGCCCACCGAAGCGCCCCTGACGTTATTCGTCTGGAGCCAGAACCGGGTCATACCGGTCCGCCTCACCGATTTCAGCGTTACCGAGGAAGCCTTCGACCCCAACCTGAACCCCATCCGGGCCAAAGTCAGCCTGGGCCTGCGCGTCTTGAGTGTGAATGATCTGGGCTTTGAACACAGGGGCGGCAATTTGTACATGACACACCAACAAAGGTTGGAAAGCCTGGCCGCCTTAAGCCGGACCGGCACCTTCACTGATTTGGGGATTACAGGAATTGACGATGTTTTTTGAACAGTTTCCCATCACCAGCCGCTATCACAACGTGGAAAAGGCGACGATAGAGATGCCTGACGGCACGACCATTGCCTATCTGCGCCGCCGCTTCGTGCCTTCGCCAGACCGGTTCAGCCTGATTCAAGAACACATCGTCGGCAGTGGCGACCGGCTGGACAACATCACCGCCCACTATTTGGGCGATCCGGAGCAATTTTGGCGCATTGCCGATGCCAATAACGCCATAAAACCGGAGGAACTGACGGCCGAAATCGGCCGTAAACTCCGCATCACCCAACCTGAAGGGCTGACGGGGTGACGCAACGATGTTGCCAGGTAATATCCGTCTCACCCTCCTGATGGGGCCAATCGTCCCCGTGCCTGTGCCGAAAGCGTTCATTGATGCCCTGGTCAGCGTGGAGGTCAGAAACGCGGCCGGTGAGCCAAGTGGCTTTCAACTGACCTTTACTTTCAGCAACAAGTCAGCCCTGGTCCCGTTGCTGCTCCTGCTGGGCCAGATTGGCCCCTTCATCCGTACCATCATCGTGGTAACGGTAAACGGCACGCCGCACGTCTTGATGGATGGGGTGGTGGTGCAGCACCAGGTCACGCCCAACGTGGAAACAGGGCAGGCGACGCTCACGGTGACGGGGTCAGATTTAACGGCCGTTCTGGCTTACGTGGATTTTACCGGCATTCCCTATCCGGCCATGCCGGCCGAGGCCAGGGTGGCTTTCATCCTGCTCAAGTATGCCGCCTTTGGCATCGTGCCCCTGATCATCCCCAGCCTTTTTCTAGACGTGCCCATTCCCATCAGCCGCATCCCCACCCACCAGGGCAAAGACCTGGAATATATCAACCGGTTGGCCGGAGAAGTGGGTTACGTCTTTTACATCGAGCCGGGGCCGGCGCCGGGTGTCAACGTCGCCTATTGGGGGCCGGAGATCAAGGTCGGCGTGCCCCAGCCGGCGCTCAACGTCAACATGGACGCCCACACCAACGTTGAGTCGTTGAGTTTTACTTTCAATGGTGCCTCTAAAGTGATGCCGATCGTCTTCATCCAGAACGAGGAGACGAAAGTGCCCATTCCCATCCCCATTCCTGACATCAGCCCTCTAAATCCACCGCTAGGCCTCATCCCCCCTTTCCCGGCGCGTTTTGAGATGATGACGAACACGGCCAATCTCAATCCGGCGCAGGCGATAGCCCTGGGCCTGGCCGAGGCGGCCAAAACGTCTGATGCCGTGACGGGCACGGGCACGCTAGATGTCTTGCGCTACGGCCGCATCCTGAAAGCGCGGGGACTGGTCGGCGTACGCGGTGCAGGCGACGCCTTCAATGGTCTCTACTTCGTCAAGAGTGTCACCCACAAAATCCAACGCGGCCAATACAAACAAGATTTTACCCTGACGCGGAATGGCCTGGTTTCTACTGTTCCTCGGGTGCCGGCGTAATAAAAGAGATTGGAGATTGGAGATTGGGAGCAACCCTGGTTGCCGGAGCAACGGAACGTTGCCACTCTCCAGTCCCCCCAAACTACGGGGCGTTTTTATGGATAACAACAAATATTACGGCAAATATCGAGGGCTTGTGCTCAACAACGTTGACCCGCTGCAAAAAGGGCGCTTATTGATCCAGGTGCCGGACGTATTGGGCCTCAGTATTTCCAGTTGGGCTATGCCCTGTATGCCCATCGCCGGGCCACAAATGGGGGTTTTCGTCGTCCCCATCATTGGAGCCGGTGTCTGGGTCGAATTTGAGGGCGGCAACCCTGACTATCCCATCTGGACCGGCGGTTTCTGGGGATCGGCCGCTGAAGTACCTGCCCTGGCCCTGGCCGGCATCCCTGCCTCGCCTAACATCGTGCTGCAAACAACCGGGCAAAACAGTATTGTCGTCAGCGACGTACCCGGCACCGGTGGCATCATGCTCAAAAGCACGACCGGGGCCATGATTTTGGTCAACGATGTCGGGATTACGATTTCTAACGGCAAAGGCGCCACTATCGTGATGGCCGGCCCTACGGTGACCATCAACAATGGCGCTCTGGTTATCACCTGAGGGAGATGGACAATGCCTGGATTTCTCGTTCACGTCGGCGCTTCCGGCATATGCCCGCACGGCGGGCAAGTCACCTTTATCACCAGCAATGCCCGTGTTTTGCTCGGCGGCCAACCGGCCGTTACCCTTGCGGATATCTTTACCGTAGCCGGTTGCCCCTTCCAGGTCCCCATTGGCACGGGCACCAAGCCCCAACCCTGCGTCACCGGCCGCTGGCTCGTGCCGGCGACACGTGTTTTCATTAACGGCCAGCCGGCCATTTTGCAGGCCAGCACCGGCCTGTGCCAGAGCGTGGAGCAAATCCCGCAGGGCCCACCCACCGTGGTAGCCACCCAGATCCGAGTGATGGGAACGTGAGGCAATATGCTTATAGAGATTGATTATCCCTTTCAATTTGACGGCCGGGGCCGCACGGCGCAGGCCGGCGACGAACAGCACATCCGGGACCTGATCGAGCAGGTGCTGTTCACGGCCCCAGGCGAACGGGTCAACCGGCCGGATTTCGGCAGCGGCCTGAGACAACTGGTGTTTGCGCCGAACAGCAGCGAACTGGCGGCCACAGTGCAGTTCCTGACCCAGGGGGCGCTGCAACAGTGGCTCGGTGACCTGATCCAGGTCGAAGCCGTCCAGGTAGTGAGCAACGAGTCGCTGCTGGAAGTGACGATCCAGTACGTGGTGCGCCGCGACCAGCAGCAAGTAGTGGCGAAATTCAGGCGCAACCTGTAGCGGAGCGCGCAGGAGAGGCGAGCGATGGGCACTCAATACCAATGCCAGAGCGATGACCGGCGCAACGCGGTGCGGACCACGCTGAAGGACGGTAAGCCGGTACTGAACGGGATTGACTTCCTGGAGGTTTCGGAGGATCAGACTACTCTGACCGTGCATTTCATCCACAACCTGCCTGGCTCGGGATCAGAGGCGGTGCCGCCGGCGCCGGCGCCGGGTCTGGCGCGCGATAACCTGCGCATCGAAGGCGGCGAACGGGTGAAGGATATTCAATTGAGCGCCGACCCGGTCACCAACGACAACGTGCTGACCGTGACAGTCAACACGCCAGGCGATTTTTCGACCTACACCCTGCGGCTGGTACGTTCGCAGGAAGAGCCGGCGCCGCCAGCCGGCTTCGATCCCCAGCTCTCGGCGGTGGATTTTTCGTTCAAAGTTACCTGCCCGAACGATTTTGACTGCCTGCCCGAACAGGTCTGCCCGCCGGAGTTGACGGCTGAGCCGGAGATCAACTATCTGGCCAAGGATTATGCCAGCTTCCGGCGGCTGATGCTTGACCGGCTCGCCATCCTGCTGCCGGAATGGCGGGCGCGTAATCCTGCCGACCTGGGAGTGACGCTGGTGGAACTGTTGGCCTACACGGCCGATTACCTGAGTTACCAGCAGGATGCCGTTGCTACCGAGGCTTACTTGAGCACTGCCCGGCGGCGGGTGTCGGTTCGCCGCCACGCTCGATTAGTGGATTATTTCATGCACGATGGCTGCAATGCCCGGGCCTGGGTGCAGGTGCGGGTCAGCAAGGATGCTCACCAGGTGGGGCCGGATCAGCCGCTGCTGCCCCGTGGGACACAACTGTTGACCCAGGCGCCTGGGCTGGCGCCACGCATCCGGCCCGATTCGGCAGAATTCGAGAAAGCCCTGGCGACCGGAGCCCAGGTTTTCGAGCTGATGCAGCCCGTGGCCGACCTGTACGTTGGCCACAACGAGATAAAGTTCTACACTTGGGGCGAACGGCAGTGCTGCCTGCCTAAAGGCGCCACGCGGGCGACCTTGAACGGTACGCTGGCCAATCTAAAGGCGGGCGACGTGCTGATCTTTATCGAAGTACGCGGCCCGCAGAGTGGCGAGCAGGAGGACGCTGACCCGGACCATCGCTGCGCGGTGCGCCTGACGAAGGTCCAGGCGCAGCAGACGAACGGTGATCCGCTGACCGACCCGCTCAACGACCAGCCGGTTACCGAGATCGAATGGCACGCCGAGGACGCCCTACCCTTCCCGCTCTGTTTGTCGGCCGGGGTAGACATTGACGACGTGAGCCTGGCGCTGGGCAATATCGTCCTGGCCGACCACGGGCGGACGATCACCGATCCGGAAGATCTGGGCGCAGTGCCTCGTCCCAGGCTGGTGCGCGCTGCGGCCGAGATCCCGGCCGGCGTCTCCGGGCGGCCGTTGAGCGGCCTGTTCGCCGGGTCGGCCAGCAACGCTTTACAGAGAGGCCAGTTGGAGAGTATCCTGCCCCGCTACCGCCCACGGCTGAAGGAAAGCCCGCTGACCCAGGCAGCACGGTACCCTTACCTGGATGATGAAGAACCGCTCAAGCCGGCCCAGGCGGCCATGCAGTGGCGCATGGCGGAGGTCATACCGGCTGTGACCCGCCTGGAGAGCGCCCTGGATTCAACCAGCGAGACCTGGACGGTCCAGCGCGACCTTTTGAGCAGTGGGCCGGAGAAAAGAGATTTCGTAGTGGAGGTAGAGGCTGGCGGCAGCGCGTCACTACGCTTCGGCGATGGGCGGCACGGCTTCCGCCCGCCGGAGGAGATGCGCTTCAGGGCGGTGTACCGGGTGGGCAATGGGACGGCGGGCAACGTCGGCCGGGGAGCGATCACCCATATCGTCAGCACAGTGGCTGACATCGAAAGTGTAAGCAACCCGTTGGCGGCGCGTGGTGGCATTGAACTGGAGAGCATTGAGCGGGTGCGCCAGAACGCCCCGGTAGCTTTCCGCACCCAGGAGCGGGCGGTCACGCTGCAGGACTATGCCACCATTGCCGGAGGCAACGCAGAGGTGCAGCGGGCGGCGGCCTCGCTGCGCTGGACAGGTAGCTGGCACACCGTGTTCCTGACTGTTGACCGGTTGGGTGGCCTGGTGGTGGGCGCCGACTTCGAAGATAGGCTGCGCAGTTACCTGGAACCTTACCGGATGATCAACCACGACCTGGAGATTGATAGCCCGCGCTTCGTACCCCTGGAGATCGAGATACAGGTCTGCGCCCGGCCGGATTACTTTAACAGCGACGTGAAGGCCGCCCTGTTGGAAGTCTTCAGCAATCGGACATTGCCGGGCGAGAAGAAAGGCGTTTTCCATCCAGACAACTTCACCTTTGGCCAGCCGGTATTCCTGAGCACACTGTACGCGGCGGCTGAGGCGGTGCCGGGCGTGGCTTCGGTGGAAATCACCCGCTGCCAGCGCCAGGATCAACCAAGCGACGTGGCTCTCAAGAGTGGGCAACTGGCGATCGGCCGGCTGGAGATCGCCCAATTGGACAACGATCCGAATTTTCCCAAGCGAGGCGTATTTCGCCTGACGGTCAGAGGTGGAAAATGAACACAAGCCCAGTGAGCGACCCACCATCGGAGTTGGATACCTGCGGGTGCTGCCAGGGGCTGGCTATCCAGGCGCCGGCCGAGGTATACAATCGCCCCGGCCTGAACGCCATTCAATACCGCATCGGCACGCATAGTCGCTTCAAACGTAGCCTATTGGCGCGGCTCTCTAACCCCCGCGACCCTGAACTGCGGGCGGCGCTGCAAAAACTAAACACCCGCGACGAGGATGATTTTGCTATCGCCCTGCTGGACACCTGGGCCACGGTCGCCGATGTGCTCACTTTTTACCAGGAGCGGATCGCCAACGAGCAATATCTACGCACCGCTCAGGAGCGGCTCTCCCTGCTGTACCTGGCGCGGCTGATCGGCTACGAACTGCGGCCGGGCGTGGCAGCCAGCACCACCCTGGCCTTCACGCTGGAGGAACTCCCGGGCGTTGGGGCCGGGATGGCCGGTGTGCCCTCCCAGGTAATGCTGGCGGCAGGCGTAAAGGCGCAGAGTGTCCCCGAACCAGGGGGGCAGCCGCAGATCTTCGAGACGGTGGAGAAGATCGAGGCCCGCCCAACCTGGAACGCTATCCGACCGCGCCTGACCCAACCGCACCCGCGCAGCGCAGCGATGACCAAGCTGGTGGTCGAGGGGGGCGCGCTCAACCTGAAGGCAGGCGACACCCTGCTGGTGCCGCTGGGTGGAAACAGCTACCTGTTCTGCCAGGCAGCAGAAGTGCTGGCCCAGCCCGACCAAGGGCGCACAGAGGTGCGGCTGGCCTCGGCGCCCAAGCAGACATTGACTGGCTTCACTCTGGCCAGCAACCAGAAGACCCCCCCTGCCCCCAGCGCGCTAGCCAGCACGCTGCTGGGCCAGACCCAGACGTCAGCCGGGCTGGCCGCACTGGCCCAGCAGCAGGGCTTCCAGACCCAGGAATTGTTCGAGCATTTGAAAGCGCTTCGGCCGGTCGCGCCCAACGTCTATGTTCTGCGCACGCGGGCAGCGATTTTCGGACACAATGCCCCGCTTTGGTCTACCCTGCCCTATAGCCAACGTGCCTACGAGACCGTGTTCATCCCCGATCCATCAGACAACACCAAAACCAAAGCTACCACAGTGGCCGGTGTCTACTCCTCCCGTCAGAACTCCTGGGCCGATGTAACCAATGTTGGTTTCGCCGGCAAACTCCGGAATTATCCTGGCGAGACGAGCACCAGCACAAACATGTTCCTCGACAATACCTATGCTGGTATTGCTCAGGGAAGCTGGGTGGTGCTGCGCGACCAGAGCACGCTCAAAGCCTATACCGTGAACGCCACGGTCGAACTCTCTAAGAGCGATTTCACCCTGAGCGGACGGGTGACACGCCTGACCTTGAACGATTACAACGGTCTGGAGCAGTTCGCCATCCGGACCACGCTCGTATACGGGCAGCCCGAGGAATTGATCCTGGCCCGTGAATCCTTGACGACGGAAGTCGCCGACGATGAAATCGAATGTAACGGCTGGGTGGATGGGCTGTCCGCCGGGCAGAAAATCGTCGTGTGCGGCGAACTGGCTGACAATCGTGGAACGCGCGCCTGCGAGACTGCTACCCTGAAAGAGGTGGCGCACCTGCTGCAGGCTGACGGCTATACGCGCCTGACCCTTTCAAAATCGCTGGTGAACCACTACGTACGTGAGACAGTGACGATCCACGCCAACGTGGCCATGGCGACCCACGGCGAGACGCGCGAAGAGGTGCTCGGCAGCGGGGACGCCAGCCAGGCTTTCCAGAGTTTCAAGCTGCGCCAACCGCCACTGACTTACGTCAAGGCCGGGACGGCCAGTGGGGCGCAGTCTACCCTGGAAGTGCGGGTCAACGATGTGCTGTGGAAGGAGGTGCCGGATTTCTACGGCCGCGGGCCAAACGAGCGGGTTTATATTACCCGCCGGACCGACGAAGGGTCGGTCGTTGTGCAGTTCGGCGATGGAAAAACCGGCGCACGCCTGCCCACCGGACAGGAAAACGTCCGCGCCCGCTACCGGCGTGGCATTGGCACGGCCGGGTTGGTCAAAGCCGACCAGATTAGCCTGCTGATGACCCGCCCGCTAGGGATAAAAGCCGTGACCAACCCGCAGGATACGGAGGGAGCAGCGGACCCCGAAAGCCGGGACGACGCGCGGCGTAACACCCCACTGACGGTAATGACCCTGGACCGTATCGTGTCGCTCCGTGACTACGAGGACTTCGCTCGTTCGTTTGCCGGAATCGCCAAGGCGCTGGCGACCTGGACCTGGACGGGCCAGCGGCGCGAGGTGTTCCTGACCGTGGCCGGGGCAAAAGGAGCCGAAGTCAAAGACGATAGCCAGACGCTCTCCGACCTGCTGGCAGCGATGCACAAAGCTGGCGATCCCCTGATCCCTATCCAGGCTAAATCGTACCTGAAAGGGTTTTTCAAGCTCGCCGCCCAGGTCAAGATTGACCCGGACTACGAGCCGGCTAAGGTTCTGGCGGCAGTGGAAGCGGCGCTGCGGGCCGTGTTCTCGTTCGATCAACGGGACTTTGGCCAGCCGGTAACGCTCAGCGAACTCATTGCCACCATCCAGGCAGTCAAAGGTGTGATCGCCGTCAACGTGACCAAGCTGTACCGCAGCCTGGAGACTCCCGCGGCTTTTCCGCCAGCGCGCATTTCGCCGCACCCGCCCAGCCTGGACCCGCTTGGAAAACCGGTGGGGGCCGAGTTGCTGACCCTCGACCCGGTGCCGCTGAGCGAGCTAGGAGTGATGTCATGAACGAAAAGCTGGAACGCTTTTACAGCCTCCTGCCGGAGATTTACCGGGTTTACGACGATCAACAGGGTCTGCCGCTGAAGGCGCTGCTCTCGGTCATCTTCGAACAGGTCGAGGCCCTGCAGGAGGATCTGGAACAGCTTTACGATGACCAGTTTATTGAGACCTGCGCCGACTGGGTGGTGCCCTACATTGGCGACCTGATCGGCTATCGCGGGCTGCACGGGGTGGTGCCGGAGGTGAGCAGCCCACGAGCCGAGGTAGCGAACACGATCAGCTACCGCAGGCGTAAGGGACCGGCGGCCACCCTGGAACAACTTGCCCAAGATGTCACCGGCTGGAAGGCTCGGACGGTGGAGTTCTTCGAGCGGCTGGCGACGACCCAACACATGAACCACTTGCGGTTGTATAACCAGGTCACGCCGGACCTGCGGCAGGTCGAGGCGCTGGGCCGCCTGAATACCGCCTTCGACCGGTTAACGCACGCCCTGGAAGTGCGCCGGGTGCGACGCGGCGGGCGCTACAACATCGCCCATGTGGGCCTCTTCCTCTGGCGGCTGGGTGATTTTCCCATTACGGCCGGCACGGCCAAAAAGCTCGCCGCCGGGTGTTTCACCTTCCATCCACTGGGGATGGACGCCCCCCTGTTCAACTCGCCGGCAACAGAGAAGAGCATCACCCACCTGGCCGAGCCGGTCAACGTGCCAGAGCCCCTGGTCAGGCGCGAGTTGTTCCTGGAACTGGAGCGGCAGCGCCAGGCGCTGGCCGATGGCCAGTCTACCGAGGAAGCCAGGCGGGTGGGCGCCTATTTCAGCAGCCCGCCGGTCCTGCGACTGTTTGTGCCGGGCGCCGGCGGGTTGGATGAGATCTTTTCGGAAGAGATCCTGATCTGCGACCTGAGCGACCCGCAGCCAGCCATCCCCGAGTTCTGGCGCCGCCCGCCGAACAGTAAAAACTACCAGCCAACCGGCAAGCCGGGTGATCCGCCGGTGGGCCTGACGATTCGAGTTGCCGTCGACCCCAGCCTGGGGCGGCTGGCTTTCCCGGCCGGCGTGGATGTCGAGCAGGTGCTGGTGAGCTACGCCCACGGTTTCAGCCACAAGATGGGCAGCGGTCAGTATGGCCGCGCCACCCAACCTGCGCCCGCATTCAAAGTCCCGCAGAGTGGGCTGACCGTGCAACAGGCGCTCAATAGCCTGGCCACCCAGGATGGTGCGGTGGAGATCGCTGAGAGCCGCACGCTGAGCGGGGATTTGACGATCACCCTGGCGGCCGATCAGGTGCTGACTCTGCAGGCCGGCAACGGCTTCCGCCCGGTACTGGACGGGCAGATCACCATAAACGCCGCCCAGGATGCTACCCTGACCCTGGATGGGCTGCTGATCACCGGCGGCGTCGAAGTGGGTGGGACAGAGGCGATGACGCTGGTCGTCAAACAATGTACGCTTGCCCCCTGGTTGGAAAAAGAGACTGGCCAACCCAAACCTCCTACCGCACCTTCGGTTAAATGGGAAGCGGCCAGCCTGAGCGGGGAAAGCAAGGGCCGGCTGGTGTTAGACCATACTATCTGCGGCCGGCTGTTGGCCGGATCAGGGGTAAGGGTGGAGATCCTGGACAGCATCGTAGACGCCCTTGACGATGTGGCCTTCGCTCTGGCTGCCAGCACCGATGGCAGCGAGGCCAGCGGAGTCCTGGAAGTCCGGCGTAGCACGATTTTCGGACGTGTTTATGTTCGCGAGGTGGAGCTGGCCGAAAACAGCATTTTCACCGGACAGTTGCAGAGCAAGCGCAAGCAGCAGGGCTGTGTGCGCTTCTCGTATGTGCCGCCCAATTCACAGACGCCGCGCCAGTACAACTGCCAGCCCGCCCTGGCAACCCGGCAGGCCATTGCGCAGGCGCGGGAGGACAACCCCTCTTTGACGCCTGCGGAAGAAGCGCAGATCCAGGCCCAGGTAGAGGGTCGCCTGGAACCGATTTTCACCGCCCGCGAATACAGCCATCCCGGCTACGCCCAGCTACTACTGGCTTGCCCGATCGAGATCCGTAACGGAGCAGAGGACGAGGCAGAGATGGGCGCATTCCACGATCTGTACCAGCCACAGCGCGAAACTAATCTGCGCGTGCGCCTGGAAGAATACCTCCGCTTCGGCTTGGAGGCAGGCATTTATTACGCATCGTAACAAGAGGAGGTCGCACATGAAAGGGGATTTCAGTCGCCTTTCTTTTGAGGAGCAGAAACACTACGACGCCGTGCTGATGCAGCAGGGGCGCGTGTTGACCGACGCCGACTGGAACGAGGAGCAGGCGATCCAGGCACATCTACGCGAGACCGGGATGACCGATGTGGTTGGCTGGTCTGGCGTGCCTAAGGAAGGCGGTGGATTCCAGATAGGTGTGACGGGGGGCGGGCAGCAGTTGAGCATTGGCAATGGCCGGCTATACGCCGGTGGCACACTCTGTGAAAACGACTTGACCAGTGTCGTGACGCCGGCCAAGCCCTCCGCCGGCGGGCGCTACCTGGTTTATCTCGACGCCTGGAAGCGGCATGTGACCGCGATCGAAGACCCGCAGATTCGCGAGTCGGCGTTGGGTGGCCCCGATACGACCACCCGCCTGCAAAGCTTCTGGCAGATCCGCCTCTCACCGAACCCGGTGACCGGCTGCGACGCTATCGATGCCGATACGCCGCCCGTACCCAGCCCGAGTGGGATGATGAGGGCCTACCACGATCCTGTTTCGACTTCTTCCAACCTATGTGCCCTACCTGCCACGAGCGGCTACTTGGGACTGGAGAACCAGTTCTATCGGGTGGAAATCCATCGCAGTGGCGAACGGGACAACGCCGGCAACCGGGCGACCTTTAAATGGTCGCGTGAGAACGGCTCAGTCGCTACCTATGTCACGGCGGCGGTCTCGCCGGTGGTCACGGTGCAGGATCTGGGGCGCGACGAGGTCCTGGGCTTCGCCAACGACCATTGGGTGGAGCTAATTGACCTGCCGATGGAGTTAAATGACGGACACGGTGCGCTGCTGCAAATTGACAAAATTGATCCGTCCAAACGTGAGATTACTATGAAGACAGCCGTGCCGGCGCTGGATATGAGCCGGCCAGTACGGCTGCGGCGCTGGGACCAGAGTGGGTCCGGCGCGACCGGCGAGGGCATCGCCCTGGGGGCCGGGCCGATAGAACTAGAAAATGGGATCAAGATCGAGTTCAGCGCTGGCACCTACCGGGCCGGCGATTATTGGGTGTTTGCCGCCCGCACGGCGCTCAACCCCGGAGCCAACCCGGCCGAAGGTGGGACGCTAGAGTGGCCAAAGGACAGTTCCAACCAGGCGCTGCTGGCCAAACCACACGGGATCGAGCACCAATACGCCCCGCTGGCACTGGTGGATTACAATAGCGCTACCCAGCAGTTCACTGTCGTGAGCGATTGCCGGCCGATGTTCCCGGCGCTGACCGAGATCACGGCCAGCGACGTTAGCTTCGATAATGCCACCTGCGCCCTGGAGGGGGTGACGACGGTGCAGGAGGCGATCAATATCCTCTGCCAGCGCAACGGTACCGGCTGCACGCTGGAAGTGGTGCCGGGGCAGGATCTGGCGGCAGCCTTCGCCGGGTTGCCAGATGGGACGGACGCCCAGATCTGCCTGCACGCCGGTGTCTACGATCTGGACGTGCCGGCTTTACTGAACAACAAGGGGAACATCCTGCTACGTGGCGCTGGGCCGGGGACGCGTATCGTGGCGGCCGGGAGTGAGACGGCGCTACGCTTTGAAAACTGCCACAGTGTGAGCGTGCGCGACCTGTACGCCGAGAGTGGCAAGCTGGGCTCAGGCCAGCCGGCCACGGAGCACCTGAACGGCACGCTGACTTTCCTGAACTGCCCGCGCGTGACGGTGGAGAATAGTAGCCTGAAATGCGCCTCGGGCTTGACGCGAGCAGCAGCCTGCCTGGCCGTGCGCAATCCACAGGCGCCTACCACCCCAGCCGAAGTGGCGCGCATTCGCGGCTGCAACCTGCAAGTGGGAAACCGCCAGGTGGGCCTTCTGCTGGTGAACGTGAGCCGTTCGCAGATAGAAGACAACCTGGTGCAGACCGTGCCCGCGCCGCAGCCGCCGGCTAACTGGTGGGAGAACAAGCTCTACCGTGGATTGGTGATGAAAGCAGTGATGTCGAACTTGACGATCACCGATGCGGGAGCGTCGCCGCCGCCCGAGACCAACGCCAGTGTGAACTTTGGAGAGTTCACCGCGCATTTCGCTACAGCCTCGTCGCTGGTGCCGCACCGGTTCAATAACCCCTGGAAGACGCTGTTCGCCGCTCACCCGTTAAGCCAGCCGGCCGATGCGATGGCAGTGAATGCACACGTCAAAGATACAATTGAAGCGATCCTTAAGGCAGAGGGGGGGGCGGCTTCAGATGCCCCGGCTGCCATCCGCGCCGTGATCACCGAAACCGCCCAACCAGAGCTGGCCTCAGCCTCTCAGGGAATCGTGATCGGCGGGCAACGGGCTGGCGACGTACGGGTGCTGGACAACACGGTTCAGAACGTGATTCAGGGTATTCACCTGGGGCTAAGCCACGCCGAGCCAGCTCCTGGCCAACCAGACGTTCTGACAGCGGCCTTGATCGTCGGCAACACCGTGAACGTATTGCTGCCCGGCCTGGCCCTGGGCGAACGCCATGGCATCTTCGTGGGTAACTGCCGCAGCCTGGTCATTGAGAACAATTTCGTAACTTGCCAGCGAGGAAAGAACACCCTGAACATGCGCATCGAAGGCATCAAGGTCTACGGGCACGTTGACCGGCGGGTGATCGTGCGCAGTAACCATATGACCGGATTTACCATCGGTGTGCATTTCACCCCCTTGACCACCTTCCCACGCCCGTTATGGATCATCACGGACAATGTGTCGGTCCAGGCAGCTCAGGCCGTACAGATCCTGCCGGACCCGGATCCGAGCTGGAGTGTCGATCGGCGGAATAGCCACCTGGCGCGCCGGGCGCAGGTCACGGCGCTGGTGTCTGGATTGAGCGGCAATTTTGCTTGACTTTACCAGTCAAATATTGTATAAAATCAAGTGCATGTTGCATTCTATTGGTATAGGTAGACTGTCAAGCGAGTTTGTAGCGAAGTAGCGTTCAGTTCAGTTCCCTGCTTGTCAGGCCTGTCTGTTTGCCAAAAGTGACGGACTATTGCAAGAGAGCTATAGGGTTCGAATCCCGTGACATGTCACTGGCGAGGCATCACAGCCTCGCCTTGTTTTTTTAGTATACAAAAGTTCACCCCAGTAAATCCTGATAACGCTCCATCCTGCTGATGCTGCCGTGGCTCAACATTTATCGAATCCCCCATTGGTTGCTGCCCTCTTTCAGCATCGGTACCGCCATTTGCGGCAAATATTGATCATCCTTCCCAAAATAACTGTTGGCGTTGACTTCTGGTTGGTTACCGAAAGAGAGACTCTCTAACCTCGTCCAGATAAAGCAAGGCTTCAACGGCCGCTGCCAGCGTTTCAGGCAACGAATAGCCGGTGGCCAGGCCGTGCCGATCGGTGAATGTTTGCACCTCCACCTCGATAAAGCCGTCATAGACGAGGCGAATGGTTATAAACAACGGCTCGCCGACTTCCTCTGCCAGGCGCTGCTGTTCCTGCATTAGCCAGGTGTGCGCTCCTACAGGGTCATTGGCGTGTTTTTTGCCAGTGGTGGACTCAGAGGAAGATAAGCGGTCCATCATCAAATTATAGCACATTTGTTCTCAAAGAGCGTGGGCTTATGTTCCAGTTCCCATCCCAACGCCGTCGTAGGGGTGATATACTGTGAGCGACTTGTGCGTGCGCGTCTACTTCCGTTTCCCGGTGCTCCAGGAGAATACAACTGGGGCAAAAGGCTGGTCCGCCGGGATTCATCCAGGGACTTCTCAATATCGTCCCGGATGCAAGCGTAGTGAAGTGCAGGAGATTATCATACATAAAGTATGATGATCTTTTTAGTGTTTCGCCGTTTTTCGCTTGACGGCGCGGGGATTGATGCGGTTTCGGCCTTCCAGCACGTGACGGCGTGCCATGTCGTCTAGTTGGGTGCGCAGGTCGGTCGCTTCCTCGTCACCGACAGCGATCGTGAAAGTCGCAGGGTTGTTGTGTAGCTCCTCATGGGGGCCGCAATCCGGCGGCCCGGTAAACGGCGAGCACGGCCGCCAGGCTGCGTCTGCCTTCGGCGCCATCCACCAGCGGCGGCCGGCCATCTCGCAAGGCCTCAATAAAATCAGCGACGATAGCGATGTGGCCGGTGGCCGGAATACCGCGCGGGCCACCGGCCGCCCCGGCCGGGGCTGTGTAATTCACTGTCGCCGGCGCGACCTGGCCGGGTCGGGCTGTTGGCCAGCGGATCACCTTTTCCCCCTCCACCTGGACGCCGCCGCGCGTGCCGTAAATCTCCAGCCGGTGCGGAAAGCCGGGCTCGGCCGTGGTGGTGGCGGCAATGGTCGCCATGGCCCCATTGCCAAAACGCAAGGTAGCCGCCAGCGAGTCTTCAACCTCGATGTCACGGTGCAGCGTGACAGCATAGGCCTTCACTTCCACCGGGTCACCCATATACCAGACGAGCAGATCAACCAGGTGAATGCCCTGGTTCATGAGCACCCCGCCGCCGTCCAGAGCCCAGGTGCCACGCCAGGCCGCCTGGGCGTAGTAAGCTGGCGGCCTGACATAGGGGATCGTCACCATGCCCAGGGTTAACTCGCCCAGTTCTCCGGTGACAATGGCCGCGCGAATCTGGCCAAAGAGCAGCTCGGCCCGCCGCTGCAAGACGACACCCAGTTGGACGCCCGCCTTGGCGCAGGCCGTGCTCATGGCCTCGGCGTCGCTCAGGCTGAGGGCCATCGGCTTTTCCACCAGGACATGCTTCCCGGCGCGGGCCGCGGCCATCGCCTGCGCCGGGTGCTGGCCACTAGGCGTGCAGAGGCAAATGACTTGAATGTCAGGCTGGGCCAGCAGCGCCTCCTCGCTGAGGCAGGGTACACCAAAACGGCGGCTGATGCTGGCAAACTGGTCGGAGTCGTAATGGCCGACGGCTACCAGGCGCGCCCCCTTCTCCTGATTGGCGGCAATGGCCTGCTGGTGGTAATCAGCGGCGACACCGGCGCCTAGAATACCGAACCCAATGGTCTTTATCATGGCATCTCTTTGCTTCCTGGCCGCTTTCGTCGTCGGCAGACTACTGCGCCCGGTCTGCTGGCAAGAAGCAGGTATGGCTGGACAACTTGGGAAGTATCACCGTCTGCGGGACGTGTAACCGCTCGCCCGGCCACCATGAAAGCCATGGACAGCTCGCCACCCGTCAGAGCTCACGCAATCGCCCGCGATTGGTTCAGGCGGTCATTCAACTTAACGTTCCTTCTCCTCTGCTCGGCCGCGGCCGGCGGCAGCAACCGCCGCTGGTACGGCACGTGTAGCAGAGCCGCGGCCTGCTGCTTGGCCCGCTCCTCGCGCCGGTCGTAGCGGGTGACGGCTGGAAAACGGAGTGTTGTGAAAGTGGCACGCTCCGTTTGGCGGGGGGATGCTGGAAAAGCAGGTCATGCTGCTCGCTGGCATCCTACCCGACTCCCGACATTAGGCCAAATTCGTTGGTAGGGGACAACACCTCATCCGCCAACGGTTGCGTTCAAGCAGAGTCGGTCAGATAACCGCAAGCATAGGAGTAATCCGAAAGCACTCTTCTGACCTTATCCAAGAGGATTGCCCGGGGCTCGTTGGCTATCTCGCCGCTTCGAATTCGGGCGTATTGGACCGGCACATATTGGCTCAAGAGCGTCAAGGGCAGCGGCCACTCCCCCAAATTTTGAAGCAGCCGGGATAAGGCCAATTGCACCTCCGGAACGGGCCAATAATAACGAGACCGATCGCTGAAACTGTATTTCCTGGCTAAATGTAAGGCCTGAGCATCTCCCTGATAGTACTTCTGCCAGTAGATAGGGTTGGCCAACATGGCCTCATCCAAACGTTCAAGCACCCGGGAGGGTTCGGCGTCGCGCTTCCCGGCCAGCAGCTCCTCTTCCATACAGGCCAGGGCGTAAATCCCTTCGCGGAGGGCAAAGGTCAGCGCTGGTCCCACCTTCAAGATGGCGAAGTGATCGACCACCAATTGGCGTAGGGCGTGGGCCGACTGATAGTCGGTGGAGTGGGCTTCATAGACCAAGCCGTCATGGCCCTCGATATAGCGGGCGAGATCGACCGCCTGGGCGGGAGCGTATTCAAACAAGGCGCCATCACTATACTCCACGCCAGGCTGCACCACGACAGCTATGACCCGCTGCCAGGCCTGCTCCAGGCCTCGTTTCAGGAAGGCTTCTTTGGTGGCCTCAATGGTTTCGGCTATGTCGCCTGTCGCCGTGACGGACGGGGTCACTTCTTGTTCCTGGGCGCCACCGGGCAAGGGCACTTCGGTGCCGATCACATAATAGGGCGCCGCGCCTCCAGAAGAGAGCCGGGCGACGGCCGTTTCAGCCGCCAGGGCCAGTTCGGCCGCCCGACCGGCCGAGAGCCCGGTATCGAGGGGACGATCAGGACCGTCGCCAGCGCACTTCATGCTGGCATCCAGGTGAATCTTGGAATAACCGGCCCGGACGCAGTCCTGAACCAGAGTCTTAGCCTTTTCCATCGCCACGGCAACCGGTTCGTCTTGCCAGGGGCCGGGACCTGAGTGATCGCCGCCGATGGTGATGTGGTTAAAGGGGAAGTCCTGCTGGGCCGCTAAATCCCGAAGGTAAGCGACAAACTGGGCCGGCGTCCAGCCTGTGTAGCCCCCGAATTGATTCACCTGGTTGCAGGTGGATTCTATTAGGACAGGCTCGCCGGTAGCCTGGGCCTGCTGCAGCGTGGCCTCAATGACCCAGGGGTTGGCCGAGCAAATGGAAGCGATCCCCTTGCTCTCGCCACGTTTCTGGGCAGCGATCATCTCTAATAAGGGCGAGGTATGGGTCATTCTTTTAGCCATTGTTTAGCCTGTTCCAAGGTGGGCTGGGCATCTGTACCACCGGGGGCTCGTGTGGAAAGAGAACCACAGGCCAGGGCGAATCGAAGGGTGCGCTCCAACGGCCAATGATGCAGAAAGCCATATAAGAAGCCGGCATCAAATGAATCGCCGGCACCGATGGTGTCGACGATGTCGACCGGCGGTGGCGGCAGTTGGAGGATGGTCTCGCCTTGCCTTGCCAGCCCTCCTTTCGCGCCCAATTTGACCGCCAAAATAGGCACGGTTTTTGACAGCGTGTCCACAGCGCTTTGCAGATTCGTTTGTCTGGAAATCTGCCGGGCCTCCGTTTCATTGGGCAGGAAGAGGTCGCAGTGTGCCAGCAGGCCGCCTAACTCCCACTCCCCCCTGGGATCCCAGTTGGTATCCAACGAGGTGGATAGGCCAAGGCGCCGGGCTTCGCGGAACAGCGCGGGCAGCATTGAGCGCAATTGGTCCAGCAAGAAGTAGCCGCCAACATGCAGGTGGCGGGCGCGGGAAAAGAAGGCAGTATCGACATGGTCAGGCTTGAGCGCCGAGATGGAACCCATAAAGGTGAGAACCGCTCGATCCCCATCCCGGCGAGCCAGAATGACGCTTATGCCGGTCTTTACGGCCGGATCGACCACGCAGGCCGAGGTGTCGACGCCTCGCCCCCGCATGGCGTCGAGCATGAAGCGGCCGCAAACATCGTCTCCAACCAGGCCGATGAACGCTGTCCGCAAGCCGAGCCTGGCGGCGCCACAGGCCAGGATAACAGAGGAGGAACCGATGGTGAGTACGGCCGCTTCGACTAGTTTCTCAACTTGCCCATAAGCGGGATCAATGTCGTCTCCAGTGAGGATCAAATCCGGGTTAATTTCGCCGATGACAAGCAGATCGAAATCTTTCATCGATAAGTACCCTGAACCTGAGTGCGGGCAATCTAGTAGTGATGATACCAACCTTCTTCGATTACCAGATTTGGCCGAAAGCTGGTCCAGGCTTGGCCATGCTGGGCGATTATTTTTCCCAAGCGGTCCAGGCGGTCCCTGGCTACGGTGCGCAAAAACGCTTGCCGGGCTTCCCCATCAATATCGGCCGCCTCCTTCCACACTGCTCGTCCAGCCATCACGCCGCTGGCTCCAGCCTGGCAAGCCACTTCTGTTTGGCGGGCGAACTGTTCGAAACTAACGCTGGCACTCAGTAGCACCCAGGGGGCGGCACTGGCCTGTGATAGTTCTAGGCACGCGTCCGTCCAGACCTTCTCATCTGCCTCATCCGCAATATTCAGGGGAAACTCGGCCTTGAGCACATCAACCCCAAGAGGGGTCAGGCGGCGGGCAGTTTCGACCACCACCTGGCGCTTGGCTGATGAAGGCAGCTTTTTGACGGCCGGATCCAGGGAGAAGGAGAGGGGTTCCAGAAAGAAGGGCAAGTCATATTGCCGGCAGCTCGCCGCCACCTGGCGGACCAGCGCCTCTTGTTCGCCGCTATTTGGAGCCTGAGGGTGATAATAAAGCAGGAGCTTGACGGCCGAGGCACCCATGCGGGTGATCTTTTCTACGTCCCAGCCGGGCAGAATCTGGCTCTCCCGGGCGGTGGTATGGCCTTCATAGCCGGTCTTTTCAAGAGCGACGATCAAGCCGGTTTGGCCGGGAACCGCACCGCTGGCTACCGCTTGGGCGGCGCCATATTCGGGATCGAGCAAGACGGCCGAGGCGGCGGGAGCAAGCGCGCCAACAACCTGCTGCTTGAAGCGGACCATCGCCTGATAGCTTACCGTCTCGGGCGCTGCGGGGTTTAAGGCTTGGCGCAAGTTGCCCCGGTGGTCCACGGCTAAGATGACGAAATGCCTGTCAGCCGTGGCGCACTGCTGCAACCGGCGAATCTTGCCGATGGTATCACTCATGAATTGGGCCTCACACTATCAGATATTCGGGTAGATAATCCCGTTGGGCCGCCACCATTTCGTCAAACATCTGGCGGATTTCGGCCAGGGAGCAGACGGCCGAGGTAAGCGGATCAATCATCAAGGCATGAACAGCCGCCTCGCGATCTTGTTCCAGCACGGACGCGGCCGTTAGATCGTGAAAGGCCATATGCTGGGCATCAAGGGCGGCTAGATGGGTGGGCAGCCGCCCAAAATGGGTGGGTTGAATGCCTTTTTTATCCACCAGACAGGCTACCTCGACCACACCATCTTGGGGTAGGTTATCAATCAGGCCGGTGTTTGGCACGTTGCCGTAGATTACGGCCGGGACGCCGGTCTCGATGGCCTCCATGATGTAGGAAGCAAATTCCGGCCCCCGTTCAAGTTCGAACCCGGCTGCACCGCTCAGATAACCGCGGAGTTCGCTGGCGTTTTCCTCAACCCAGTCCGGCCAATTGTTGGCGTAGTAACCACTTTCGCCGCGATAGCCCGACCGGGTATATTTCTGGATCAGATCCGGCCGTTTGCGGAAGTAAGCGGTGTACTCAGAGGTGTGACCACTGGATTCAGTCACAAACGCTCCCAGTTCGCGCATCATCTCAAAACGCACTGGGTCCTGCTCGTAGATCTCTGGATGCCTTTCAATACGGTCTGACAGGACCGGATAGAGATCTTGGCCGTCTCGCGAGAGCTGGACAAACCAGGCCAGGTGGTTGATGCCGGCGGCCCGCCAGTCGATTTCTTCCTGGGGTATGTCCAGGTAGCCGGCGAGCTGATAGGAGGTATGTTGGATGGAGTGACACAAGCCCACGATGGACAGTTTTGAAGCCCGCACTCCGGCGAGGACGGTCAAGGACATCGGATTGGTGTAATTCATGACCAGCGTGCCCGGGGCCAGGCGTTCGACGTCGGCCAGGATTTCCAGCCAGACCGGCAGGGTGCGCAAGGCTTTGAAAAGACCGCCCGGCCCAATCGTGTCGCCGATGCATTGGTCGACGCCGTAGTTGAGGGGAATGTCGTAATCATGGTGGACGTTCTCCCGCCCGGCAACTTCGATAGTGTGAACCACATAGTGACTGTCGGCCAACACTTTCGTCCGGTCGGTGCTGGCTTCTACGTTCCAATTACGGCCGGAGCGTTCGATCAGGAATTCGGCCATCTGGTGAGCCAGCTCCAAGCGGCCCTCATGAATGTCGACAAGGGCAAAGGTGCCTGTCTCCAAGGCAGGCGTCGACAAAATGTCAGACATGATTTCAGTCGCAAACACAGCGCTTCCGGCGCCGATGATGGTTACTTTGGACATTTCAACACTCCTCAAATCTGTTGTTTTGATGGTTACTGTCATGATTCGTATGCTCTTGCTATTCTTACTCACGGCCAGCCTGAGCCAGGAAGGCCTCTATCTCCTGGACCGTCGGCGCGCCTTCCATGGGTCCTTGTTTGGTGACGGCCAGCGCACCGGCCGCATTGGCGAATCTGGCCACGCGCTCCAAATCCCAACCAGAGTTGAGGCCCAGAAGAAAAGCAGCGTTAAAACAATCACCAGCCCCGGTTGGGTCAACTTCAGCGACGGTAAAGCCCGGCATATACAGCCTGGCCTGTTGGGTGTAAACCGTGCAGCCCTGGGCCCCGCGCTTCAAGACCGCGATGCGCTCCTGGCCGCCGAGTAAACGAGATGCGGCGGCATCGTCATCGGCGGCGCCGGTCAGCGCCCGCGCTTCTTTGGCCGTGGGCAGCAGCAGGGCGGCGACAGCCAAATAGGGCCCCAGGGCCTGGCGGGCTTCGTCAAGCGGCATCAATTCTGGCCGTAGGTTGGGATCCAGGCTCAGACGGCCGCCGGCGGCCAGGGTCCAATCGAGAGTCTTGTGACAGGCCGAACGGCCGGCATCACCCAGCGCCAGGGCAGAGCCGGAAAGATGCAGCCACCGGATGCCGGAAAAATAAGCGGCCGGGAGCAAATCGACGTCGATGGCGCTGCCGGCCGAATGCCGCAGGTGAAAAACAAATTCGCGGCGGCCATCAGCGGTGTAACCGACGAAGGCCAGGCCAGTGCTGCGGCCGGGCACAATTCGCAGTCCGGCCGTGTTGACATTTTCGTGGGTTAATCGGGCCTGGAGCAGCCGGCCGAAAGCGTCGTTGCCGACGCCGCCGATGAAAGCGCTCGCCAGACCCAACCGGGCGGCCGCAACGGCAAAAATGGCCGGAGCACCGCTGGCGAAGGGGCCGAGAAATTCGCCTGGTTTGTCCAAGGGCTGATCCCGATCCGGCCGCATAATTTCGACGAGCGCTTCGCCGACAGTCAAAACGTCAAACATTTAACTTGTCATTCGCGTAAATTGAGAAGCGGATTGGGCTGAGGGTCAGCCAACCGCAGATAAATATCATCGGACAAATTGAGCAGAGAAAGGATATGCTGCTGGGTTGGTGTCAAAGGGGTGACATGGTAATGAACCACAGGCCCCAGGTCAATCATCGAGAAGGTGATGTTGCCAAAAGCCTTCAGGGCTCGTTCGGTGGTGGGACGGTCTGTGCTTTGGTTCTTGGAGGCCGGATTGAGACCGACAATCTGCTCATCACGTTGGGCCAGTTGGTGACGCAAACGAAATTCGAGCAGGACGATAAGCCGGAGAGCCAGGAAAAGCAGCCAGGTCAAGCCAGCAATACGCTGCTCATCGTGCAAGAAAACGGGACGACTGTGGAGATTACGGCTCTTGAGACGGGCAATACCTTGCTCCAGCCGGGGCTGTCGGCGATAGGTCAGGAGGAGGTCGGGGTCAGCATAGAGAGTGGCGGGGGCATTGCTGAGATAGACTTGCCAGCCGAGCCGGTCAATCATCCGTTGCCAAGCCGCTTCATCACAATGATAGTCAGCCACCAGCCAGCGTTGACCACCATCCCGATGAGGCTTGGCTTGGAGGGTAACGGTCACAATGCCAGGCAGGTGATAGCGGTCGAGCAGGGTCGTCACTTCCTGAGCCAATTCCTCTTGGTGGTGATACCGTTTGCGCCCTTGTTTGGCCGGCTGGGCCAGTTTGTCCAGTTCGGCATACAACCGTTGCCGAGCCTGTTCTCGTTTGCTTTTCAGGCCGGCTTGCAAGGCCAGCGAACGACCGACCAGGACGCGCTCCGTCCAGGTGAACGACTCACCCGTTTGGGGATGAGGCTGGCTTTGGCGACGTTCCCAGACGTAGAGATGAGCAATGGTCTTGATTTCACCGCTAGATTCATCCACTTGCTCCACCGCTTGCCAATCGGTTTCTTGCGCCAGGGCTGTTTCCAGCCATCGGGCCAACTCGGCCCCATCCGCCGCTGGCTCACGAAAGGCACACAGGTAATAACTACCGCCAGCCGCCAGATAAGCACGAGTAGCGATAGCCCCCATCTTGCTGTCGCCCACGGCCAGGAATTGCCGATGACCCACTGTAGCAATGGTCTGGTCGTAGGAGGGGATATACAAGCCATCGTCCGCCCGTTTGCCATTGAGCAGTCGGCAGGTCAAAGGCAGCCCTACCGGGTCAAGGGTCGAGAGCATCACCTTGAATTGAGCCAAGTCCGGCCGATGGTCTTTGCTATGGCCGTAGCCTATCAGGCTATCTTCATCCCCGCTTTCTTGGTAGACGCTGACGGTCGTACGGTCATGCCGAGTGACGGCATGGGGCAGTTCGTACAGGGTTATCCAGCCTTGAACGAATCTTTGATCCAACACGCTCTGGTTTTCTATTTCTCCCAACATTGTCAGCACATTCGCCAGCCGGTCATCGGTCAAATCGGTGTCTCGCAACTGGATTCCCAACAGCCGATTGAACAACACCTGACGCTCCTCGACCCATTCTCGCACCGCCACCAGCCGGTGGTCATGTTCCGTCAAGATGTAACACAACCAGATGGTCACCACCGTTCCCACACTGATGCCCTGCCACAGCCCGTGTGGTTGTATCTGCTTATCTATTTCCTGCGCTATGCCCATTTCGACCATGATGGCTAACAACAAGGGTATATCGTCTATTCGTTGATGTGTTATTTGTAAGGCTGTCATCCCTATACTTTATGACAGCCTTAATTCCGTTCAAAATTTACGCGAATGACAAGTTTAATCTTCGCTGTCGGCGCTGTGAATGGCCCGCCAGACCCGCTCTGGTGTGATCGGTAAATCACAGACTCTGACCCCGATGGCGGCGGTGACAGCGTTGGCTACGGCGGCTACGGCGGGAACCATCGGCGGTTCGCCCACTAACTTGGCGCCAAAGGGACCATCGCCGCCAGGCGCCTCCACGATAATCGTTTCAATCGCCGGCACGTCGCGAGCGGTTGGCATGCGGTAATCCAGCAAACTGGGATTACGGACCTGGCCTGCTTCATCGTAAAGTAGCTCTTCCCAGAGGGCTATGCTGATGGACTGGGTGACACCGCCTTGTATTTGGCCTTCGACCGCGAGGGGGTTGATGGCCTTGCCGACATCTTGAGCGACCACGAGATGATCCACGGTGGTCTTGCCGGTTCTCGGATCTACGGTCACCTCCGCGAGGCAGGCGGCATACCCAGGCGCCCGTTGGCGTTGAGGCGCCGATCCCTGGCCGACGAGCGGGCCATACTCGGCAAACCACTGCGTGCCTAGCTGAAATAAGGTATCGAAGGAAAGCCTGTTGCTTGGTTGAGCCACCATGAACACGCCGTCTTGGTCGACGCTGAGTTCGCTTTCCGGCACTTGAAAATCCTGGGCCACGTAACGAATCATTTTGGCCCGCAAATCAAGGGCGGCTTCCTTTACGGCCGCTCCCATGGCATAAATTGTCTGGCTGCCGGCGCTCATGGGGGCGAAGGGGGCAAAATCGGGGCTGGCTTTGCTGATCACAACTTGATCGAAGGAAGCGCCGAGGGCGTCGGCCGCGATTTGGGCGAGGCTGGTGAAGGAGCCACTCAGGTCGACGGTGCCCAAGACGATGCGAAATTGGCCGCCAGCATCGAGGATAGCCAGGGCGCCAGCCGGTCCTGTTCCTCCGGCCCAGCTACCTAATGCCAGGCCACGGCCGTGTAACAAGCCAGCGGCGGTCGTTCTCTTTGGGACCGGTTTCGTCCAGCTCGGGTGTTGGGCGAGGGCCTTGAGTACCTCTTCGGCCCCAATTGGCGACTGTAACTCCTTGTTCGTTAGGAGGTCTCCTTCACGGATCACATTCTGTTGGCGGAAGGTCATCGGATCGATTCCCAAGCGGCGGGCCAATTCATCGATGTGAGACTCCATAGCGAAGGAGAGATTAGGCGCTCCAGGCGCTCGATAGGCGGTAACGCTGGCTTTATTAGTCAGGATTTCCCGGCCTCGCAAGTGCCAGGCCTGGAAGCGGTAGTTGTCCCGGAGCGTGGCAGTGATGTTGCTCATGATCCAGCCAGTTGGAAAAGCGCCAGCGTCCACCAGAATGTCCGCTTCTACGGCCGTCAAGGTGCCGTCTTGCCTGGCGCCGGCCTTGAGCCGGATGAGAGAACGGGGGGCGGGGTTGGCGCCAATCAACTCCTCCTGCCGGGTCAACACCAGTTGGACGGGGCGTCCAGCCTTCTTGGCCAAGAGCACGGCCAGGGGGGCAAAAATGCCCTCTCCTTTGCCGCCGAAACCGCCCCCAATTTCGGTCGAATTGAGGGTGATTTTGCCGTGGGGTAAGCCTAAAGTTTCGGCGATGAGATTGCGGGCGGCAAACGCCCCCTGGACACACTCCCAAACGATCACATGATCCGGCCGATCCCAATGGGCCGTGACTGCATGGGGCTCGATATACCCTTGGTGGACCGTGGGCACGGTATACGTATATTCGACGATGGCATCTGATCCGGCAAACGCGGCTTCCACATCGCCGTAAGAGAAGGTATTGGCGTCGGCTACATTGGGCGATTGGTCAGGTTCTTCCTCGGCCCCGGTGGAGGAGTCCTCGGTAATGATAACCTGGGTGTGGGCGGTACCACCGCTAACGGCGGTCGCCTGACCGTGGATAACAGGTTCGGCATCGGGCCGCAATGCTTCCGCGAACGAATTAACTACCGGTAGCAGGCGGTAAGTCACCTCGATAAGTTCCAGCGCGGCTTCAGCGGTGGCCAAATCATCGGCGGCAACGGCGGCGACCGCCTGCCCGACAAAGACGACGAAAGGCCGGGCGAGGAAACCGTGAAACCGAGAGGCCGGATTGTAGACCACCTCGGCCGGAATATCGGCGGCCGTAATCACTGCCTGGACGCCGGGCAAGGCTTCTGCCTGCGAGGTATCTATGGCCAGGATCTCGGCGTGCGGGTGAGGGCTGGGCAGGAATTTGCCGACCAACATTCTGGGCAGCTTGATGTCGGCGGCAAAAATAGCTTGACCGCGCACCTTTTCCTCGGCGTCGATGCGGGGCAGGGGCTGCCCGATCCATTTTTTAGCGGCCATGGTTCATCTCCTCGGCGGCTTGTTGCACCGCTTCAATGATCTTTTGGTAGCCAGTGCAGCGACACAGATTGCCGGCGAGGCTCCGCCTTATTTCGGCTTCGGCTGGCTGCGGGTTACTTTTCAGGAGGGTGAGGGCCGCGAGTAGCATGCCCGAGGTGCAGAATCCACACTGGAGGCCGCCTTTTGTTACAAAAGCCGCCTGAATTGGGTGGAGTTCGCCGTTAGCGCCGAGCCCTTCTACGGTTAAAATGTCGCGCCCGTCAGCTTCGGCTGCCAGCATAAGGCAGGGGGAAATGGGGTCACCGTCAGCCACAACAGTACAGGCGCCACAATGCCCGGTGCTGCAACCTTCCTTGGTGCCGGTCAGGCCCAGGGTATCGCGCAGAAATTCCAATAAAGTCAGGTGGGGTTCCACGGTTGCGACAACCGGATGCTCATTGACGGTCAGATGCAGTTGGTAGGTAGTCACGCTATTGTTCACCTTTATGATTCAGCATTGTCGATGGCCTGACGCAGGGCGTCCTGCGTGAGTACGTTGACCAAATGACGGCGGTAAGCCACCGAAGCCCGTACATCATCGACGGGCCGGGCCTCTCCGGCGGCGACTGATCCCGCTTCGGCTAACAAGCTGTCCTCCGGCAGGCGGCCGTTTAATACGCGTTCGGCCGCGCCAGCGCGAATCGAGGTCGGGGCCACTGCACCCAGGGTAATACGGGCCTCGCGGATGGTTTTATCGGCGTCGAGGGTGACCACCACCGCGACGCCGACCACGGAGATGTCCATCGCCGCTCGCGGGATGTGGCGGGCATAGGCCGAGCCGGTCCTTGCTGCCGGCGCCGGGATGACAAGCTCCTTCAATAATTCGCCTGGCTGAAGCACTGTGGTGCCGGGTCCGGTGAAGAAATCTGCCAGGGGTACGGCGCGTTCGCCCTTGGTGCTCACTAGAACGGCCTGGGCATTGAAAGCCAATAGGGGCGGGGCAGTATCGGCCGATGGCGAGGCGTTGCACAAGTTGCCGCCTACGGTAGCCATATTGCGGGTCTGGACCGAGCCGATCAGCCCGGCGGCGGCCGCTAAGGCCGGGTAACGCTTTTGAATCAAAGGGTCGGCGGCGATGCGCTTCATGGTCACGCCCGCGCCAATCACTAAGGCATGGGGCGGTTCGTCCCCACCAGAAATGTGGTTCAGATCTGACACTCGCTTGAGGCTGAGCAGCGCCGTTTCGGAGCGGTGGTCCTCTTTTATCTGAACCAGGAGATTGGTACCGCCGGCAAGGGGAGCGGCTTCTGGACGTTGGGCCAGCATTTCCAGAGCCTCATTCAAGCTGCCGGGTGTCAAATAATCAAATCGTTTCAATCGATAATCTCCAGGGGTAATTCGCGGCCAAACCCGACATTGATCATGGCTGCATCACTCAGAAAAGGCCGGGATCACTTCTTGGCCGATCAGCCTGATGGACTCAGTCACCACTTCGGGCGGCATTCCCGGAAAATGCAGACGGCAGATTAACTGGTTCATGCCGAACTGTTCTTCAAAGAACGTGATTTGTTCGATTACCTGAGCGGGATCGCCAATGATAAATCGCTCGCGGCGCAGTTCAGCCAGCCGGTCGGTCGCCGTCGCGTCGGCTGTGCCGATGAGCGGGTGGTCCCAGCTGCTGTATTCATCACGGTAGGCAGGCAAGAGGAAGCGTTCGGCCAGTTCCTCGGCCTGGGCTTGTTTCTCGGCGATGATTACGTCGCGGGTTAAGGGACGATCCCGGTCGTTTGGATGAATCCCCAACTCGGCTAAATGGGCATGATATTGTTCCTGGGCCCCTTTCAGCTTGGCCAGGTTTGCCGTAGGACCGGGAACCCAGGCATCGCCCAAAACGGCCGCCCGCTTGAGGGCTAACTTGCCCCAGCCGCCGAGCCAGATCGGCGGGCGAGGTCGTTGGACCGGGCGCGGTTCTAAAGTGAACTCTTTCAGCGGGTAGCGCTCGCTCTCAAAGGCTACCTTTTCTTCGCTCCAGAGCTGCTTGATCAGCTTTAACATCTCCACAAACTGAGCGCCACGGCCGTCAAGCGGGGTCTGAAAGGCAGCAAACTCTTCGGGCCGGTAACCGATGGCTACACCGAGAATGATGCGGCCGTTGGACATCACGTCAAGCTGGGCGACGTCTTCGGCGACGCGGACGGGATGATACAGGGGTAGAATGGCGATATCGGTGCCTAAGACCAAGCGCTTCGTCCTGGTCGCATAACCTGCCAGGTAGATGAAGGGCGAGGGGTGGTAGTGCCCGCTGGTACCATGGTGCTCTTCTAACCAGACCGAGTCAAAGCCATGTTCCTCGGCCAACTCAACCTGGCGTAAGGATTCGGCGAAATGGCGGGAGTTTTCAACAGGAATCAAACCGAATTTCATACTGCGGAGCGGTTTCTGATCACCCATGGTTGCTCCGGTATAGTTAGCGTTTGAGGCCGGTCATGGCGATGCCTTGAATGAAGTATTTCTGGGCGAAGAAGAAGATGACCAAAATGGGCAGAATACTGACCACTGCGCCAGCCATCATCAACGTCCACTTGCCGCCATACTGGTTCTGGAAAAAGCTCAGGCCAATGGTCAATGTCAGCTGATCGAGTTCGGTGACATAGATCAAGGGATTCAGGAGATCATTCCAGGACCACATGAAGGTGAAAATCGCCAGGGCAGCCATCGCCGGACCTGATAGGGGTATGTAAATGTGGCGAAAAATTTGCCAAATGCTGGCCCCGTCAATGCGGGCCGATTCTGCGAGATCTAGCGGAATAGTCAAATAAAATTGGCGCAGCAAAAAGGTACCAAAGGCGCCACCCCAGAAGGCAGGCACCCAGAGAGGTAAATGCGTGCCGACCCAACCTATCTTGGAGAATAAGATGAAGGTCGGGATGAGGGTGACCTGGTAGGGTATCATCAGCGTGGCGATGAGGAGCAAAAACAGGATCTCGCGAGCGCGGAATTTCAGGATGCTAAACGCAAAGGCAGCCATGGAGCAGGTCACCAATTGCCCGATCATCGTCAGTCCGGCAATCTTGATACTGTTGATAAAAAACTGGCCAAAGGGCAGCGCCGTCCACATGTTTGGATAGTTTTCCCAAATAAATGGAGCCGGGATCCACTCAGGCGGATAGACAAATGTTTTTCCGGGTGCTTTGAAGGAGGTGGCAAGCATCCACAGGAACGGTAGAACCATCACCACCGCCCCAGAGATAAGAATGAGGTGGCTGAGGGTATGGGTAACGCGTTGCTGAAGGCGCTGGCTTTGCCAGGTGCTGACGTGAAAACGGGATAGAAATTCTTTAGGGCGGGAAGGAGCCGCCTGAGTCGCATTGGTACTAGACATCGTACACCACCCATCTCTCTTGGAGCCGCCAGTAGACCAGGGTCAAGACCATGATGACGAGGAATAGAACAATCGCCTGGGAGCTAGCGTAACCCATCTTGAAATTCCGAAAACCGTTGCGGTAGATGTAGTAAACGATTGTTGTGGTTGAATTGACCGGCCCACCGCGAGTCATGATGTAGATCGATTCAAAGGTCTGGAAGGCATCGATCAGGGTAATGATGAAGTAAAAGAACAAGCTAGGTGTGATAAGCGGCACGGTGATGCGAAAAAACCTCTGAATACCGTTTGCCCCGTCGACATTGGCTGCTTCATAGTACGTTTCCGGGATGGATTGAAGGCCGGCCAGGAAAATCACGATACCCGCACCAAGATCGCCCCAAATGCCCATAATGATCACAGCTGGCATCGCCCAGGTGGTGCTCGACAACCAGCCAATAGGATCCACGCCCATCTGTCGCAGCACGAAATTTAACAAGCCGAAATCTTTGGCGTAAATCCAAGACCAGACCAGCGCAACGGCTACCGTTGACGAGACGACCGGCAAAAAATAGGCGGTCCGATACCAGGTCACGGCCCGTAACTTCTGATTCAGCAAGAAGGCAAATAAAAGGGCCAGGACGGTGGATACGGGCACCATGACGCCCACGTAATACATGGTGTTGACAAGGGCCTTGCTGAACGTCGGGTCTCCGGCTAACCTCTTATAATTATCCAGTCCGGCAAAAATCGGCGGGGTGATGACATCCCACTCGGTGAAACTAATACCGATGGCTGCCAGTACCGGGCCGAGAGTGCCAAATAGAAGGCCAAACAACGTAGGCCCCAGGAAAACCCAAACCCAAATGAGTTCCCCCCGCATCGGTCGTAATCCACTTCTCTGCATAATGCCCTTCAGGTTTTCAGGAATTCTGGAGCCTGGGCGAGCCTGGCCCGCCATAGGCTCCAGAATAGTCGCGAGCGTTTAACCGCCGGGTCGGTCAACTAGTGATCCAGTCATCCGAGCCGAGCAGTTTACTGAGACGCTTCCTGTAAAATCGCATCCGCCTGCGGAACTAGTTCGTCCAATGTCTCTTGCAAGCCTGCTTCACCTAACCAAACGGAGAACATGCCGTCACCGATCAAAGTGGCCCACTCATCGTAACCGCGGAAGCAGGGCTTCACGCGGGAGTATTCCATGGCGTCCAGGAACAGTTGGTGATTGATATCGGCCGTTTGTTGATTCAAGTAAGCATCGCTATTGGCGATGGCCGGCAAGGAGGGAACGCCCAAGCCGAGGGCGGTGATCTTGGTCTGACCGGGCTCGCCAACCAAGTGCTTCAGGAAGGCCCAGGCTTCCTCCGGATGCTGGGAGTCCTTGGAGACGACGAAGCCGACGCTGTTGACGATTGATTGCTTGTTGACCCCTTGGGGTAGCGGAACGACATCCCAATTGAAGTCGACATTGCCGTAAAAAGGCACCACCCAGTGACCGGCTGGGGTCATGGCGGCGTTACCTGATTCGAAGGGATCGCCGAATTGTTCGGCCACGCTTGGGTCGGGCATGATGCCGTATTCGAAGATCATATCGTAGATGGTCTGCCAGGCATCCACAGCCCCGCCTTCAGCCAACAGGGTTTGGCTGAAGTCCTCGTTGAGGATTTCGCCGCCAAACTGCCAGATCATGGCACCCCAGAGCAATTCCATGTCCCAGAGGTCGGCCCAGAGGCCATACTGGTCGACGGTGCCGTCATCATCGGTGTCCTTGGTTAGTTGTTGGCCGATCTCGAGCAGATCATCCCAGGTCCAGCCATCCTCGGGGTAGGCGATGCCGGCTTCGTCGAACATGTCCGTGTTGATGTACATGACGCTGGGCTGAATGTCACGGGGCAGGCCGTAATAACCATCGGCCGTCTCGTAGCAGACGAGCGACTCAGGGTAGTATGCTGACAGATCGAAGTTGTCACGCTCAATGCGGTCCTGCAGATTGAGCAGAACGCCGCGACTCTGGTAGTCAGGGTACAAGGGTGCGTCCATCGCGAAGACGTCTGGTGGATTACCGCCGGCTAGGGTGGTTTGCAGTTTATCCCAATAGGTGTCCCAGTCGGACACGGTCACCGTGACTTTAACATTGGGGTTCTCAGCCTGAAAATCATCGGCGATCTCCTGCAAGATCGCGAGTTCTTCAGGATCACCCCAGACGCTGAAGGTCAGCTCGACCTGCTCGCCGGCGGCCGCTTCTTCTTCGGCCGGGGCTTCTTCAGTGGGGGCTTCTCCGGCCGGTGTAGCTTCTTCTTGCGCCGGCTCTTCTGGTTCGCCACCACATGCAACCAACACCAAGGCGCCAACCAGCAACAAGCTAAGTAAAATTAGGAACTTCCTCATGTCTTCTCTACTCCTTTGTCAACAAATATGGTTTCCTCAACTTTTCGGGCAAATTTGCTCGTCTCTGTAAGTTTGGCGGATTCTTCCTATTTCACCTCCTTCAGCCGACGGCAAAGGCTGTCGCATCCAGGGAAACGACGGCTTCTAGATTGCGGGGGTTATCGGGATCCAATCCCTTGCTAATGGAACGATGGTAAGCCAGCAACTGTAGGGGCGGCAGAAAGAGCGCCGGCAAGGCCCAGGCAGGGACAGCATGATTATCAAAGAAGACGTTATATTCGTAGTCAGAGCTAGGAGATGCGTTGAGCCCAACGGTATGGGCGCCGAGGGCCATCATCTCAGACAACACGCGCTCCTCATGCGCCCGCACACCCTCGGAGAACAGGCCCACGATCAGCGCCTTTTTGGTGGCCATTGACATCGGACCATGTCGGAATTCCATAAAATGAAAGGCTTCGCTGTCCGTCAGCGACATCTCCTTCATCTTGAGCATGGCTTCGTTGGCGATGCCATATTGGTATCCAGACCCCAGAAAAAAAATGCGTTCGAGATCGATCCGCTGACCTAACGTCTCAAACAGGCCAGCGGTGTTCTCGAGCAAGCTACTGAGCCGGCCCGGCAGAGCTGCCAACGCGGTCACATCTTCACCGGCCACCGCGGCCGCCAGCGCCTGGGCCAGGATGAGCATGCTACTGAAAGAACGGGTCTGGGCGACGCTTTGTTCGTGGGCTGCGCCGGCCAACAGGGTTAGGTCGCCGCATTGGGCCAGTTCACTCTGCGGGTAGCAACTGATCACCCATACATTCGGACCGCCCATCTTGCGAAAGCGGGAGACTGCCTGGAGGGTTTCAGTTGTCGTGCCAGAGCGGGAAATGGCTACGAGCAGCGTGCTCTCGGGGGCGGCGATCTTCTGTTCTGGAAACAGTAATAGTTCGGATGAGGGAGCGGCATTGGCCGGAATACCGGTCAGACCCTGAAATAACGCGGCCGCGGCCTGGGATAAGTAATAGGTCGATCCACATCCAATGAATAAAACGTTGTCGGAGGGTAGGGTTCGGTAGGCAGCGACCACTTGGTCCTTGCGAGCGTAGAACGACTCAATCACTTCTGCCCAAACCGCAGGCTGCGAGGTAATTTCTGTGATGGTGTGTTGACCTTTTGTCTTCATTATTCCTTATCCGTTAAGATGAAGTACTCGGCGCGCATTTAAGTGATAAACCTTCTTCAGGACATCGTCGGGCAGATGGAGCCCGTAGATATACCAGCGGCCCTGGCCTGGCACTTCGGCCGTGCCGTAGTTAAAGTATTCGTCGTCGGTTTCCAGAAAGCGGTAATAAATGCGATAGGTTTCCAGGTCGGGGCCCATATCGGTGCCAAACAGGATCTGGTCGGGGTGGTTGAGAATGAATCGGCGAGCGGTGTAGGGTTGGCGACCTAATTCGCTGATCCGGGCGCTGATATCCACGTGAAAATTCGGACACTGCTCGAGCAACTGGCCTACCCAGGCGAGGTTCTCGGAATAACAACCGACATGGGCACCGATGAAGGTCGTATCTGGGTGGCCGGCTACCAGGTCGGCCAGATCATCCATGATGGCTTGGAAGGCGGGGTAGGGTGGGCTGGGGAAGTGCCAGTCGGGGTGGTGGTGCAGCTCTTCCCAGCGTTCGTTGCGGCTGTTTAACGGGTCGAAGAAGGCCACCGGATCGGCAACGTGGATCATGACCGGCAAATTGAGTTCGCCGGCGGCCGCCCACAAGGGGTCCAGACAGGGGTCATTGACGGCAACAAGTTGGCCTATCTGATCGCGCACCTGGAGGCCAAACTTTTTCCAAATCTTGAGCCCTTGAGCTCCGGCGGCTGCTTGGGCCCGAAGCTTATGGGCCGCCCACTCGCCGAAACGATCGCCGTGCTGCGGCCAGGCGGACCAATCGACCCCGCCGAAAACCTGGAAACGCTCTGGCGCGGCCGCTTTAAAGTGGTCCAGGTGCTGATAAAGAATGTTCTCGCCCCAGCCGCCGTCCAAATCGACGTAGACTTCGACACCGGCTTCGTCCAGGACCTCCAACAACTCGGCGACCGGCCGTTTGTCCCACGCGCTGCCGAAGGAATCACCTAGATGGTTATGAGCATCGACGACCGGAAAACGGGGCTTAGTCACCTCAGTAGTCTTGGTGAACAGCCGGGCTCGAGGCCGGTATTCGTGCAGGTAGATATCATCCATCTCAGCAGCTTTTCCGCCCATGCTCAATCCATCAAGCCAAATGAACTTTCAAGCCTTTTCCCTCGAGGGTGTCTACGAATTCTGGGGGTGCGTCTTTGTCGGTAACCAGAACGTGAGCGGCCGTGATTGGAGCCAGAAAAACGGTACTCACCTGGCCCAACTTGGAGTGGTCGGCAACAATGATGTTGCAAGGCGCGATGCCCAGGATCGTTCGGTCGGTGGTCGCTTCAGGCAGAAAATCACCGGTAAACCCATGTTGAGGGTGGACTCCGCGCATGCCCATGAAGACTTTGTCGGCTCGTAGTTCTTTTATGGCTGCTTCGGCGATGTGGCCGACCATTGACAGTTCACTTTGGCGCAACATACCGCCAATGACAACCAGTTCAATGCCCGCGCAGTCCACCAACTCGTTGACGACATTGATGGCGTTGGTAATGACGGTCAGATTTGACAAACAGCGGAGGTTACGGGCGATCTCATGGACGGTGGTGCCGCTGCCCAAAAAGACAGTTTGTCTCTCTTCGACCATAGCGGCGGCGAGGCGGCCGATCCGCAGCTTTTCGGCTTTGTATTCGCTTTGGCGGAGCAAGATAGGCGGTTCGCGACCGGCCTGGGCCACTTTGACGGCCCCGCCGTGGGTCCGGTGGATCAGTCCGCCCTGGGACAACTCGTCTAGATCGCGGCGAATCGTCGCCTCACTAACCCTAAGGAGCTGGTTCAATTGTTGAACGGTCACATGGCCGTTGGTGTTAACCAATTGCCGAATCTGCGTGTGCCTGGTCAATTTCAACATCCGTTACCTCTTAGTCAAAACTGCCGTAAACTTTCGAGAAATTCGTTACGCCCTTGTTAGTTGCAGCATGCCGGCTTCGACCATGGATCGCCGCAGACGTTCAGATTCCTCTGGCGAGATCTGTAATAAGGGCGGACGAACATACGTTTGGTCGTGGGTTAGCACGCCGATGTGCGCCAGCGCTACTTTGCAGCGGGCTCGGTAATCCAGAACCGGATCGGCGTAAATGACATCGGCAAAGCCCTGGACGCGCGGCTTCATGGCCACACCAGCGGCATAATCACCGGCGGCAAAAACCCGGATCATGTCAGCCACCATCCCGCAGCCAATGGCGCCAAAGCCTAACAGAGCACCCTCAGCGCCGAGCAAGAAGCTCTCGGTGATGAAGCGATCGTTGCCGGTAAGCAGGGTGATCGGCCGTCCGGCCTTATTCAATGTTTCTTTGGTGAAGGCGAAGTATTGGGCGTCGAAGGAGGCTTCCTTAACAGCGACCACCTGGGGGATTTCCAGGAGGTGGAGCAGCGTTTCCCGGCTAAAGTTGACGCCGCCAAAGACCGGCGCCAGTTGGAAGAGGATGATGGGCAGGCCCGTTTCTTCGGCGATGGCCCGATGGTAATCAACCGGGATGCGGCGATCCAGGGGATCGTTGCGGAAGGCAGCGCTGGGGAAGACGACGAGGCCATCAACGCCGGCATCGCGGTAGATCTTGGCCATTTCAACAGCCCCGGCGGTAGTGGCGCCCATGACACCGGCGACGACGGTGCAAGCCCCGGCGGCGACTTCGACAGCGACTTCGGCCGCGCGGCGCCGCTCTTCGACGGTTAGTTGGGGACCCTCGCCCGTGTCCATATTGATAGCGAGGGCAACGGCGTTTTCGGATATGAGCCATTCCAGATAACGGGCATAAGCGTCGTAATCGGGTTGGTAATCGGCCGTCATCGGTAGAACGGCTGCCGGAACCATGCCTCTTAAATTGATATCTATCATCTGACCTCCTCCATCGTCAGCTTAGTGATCACGGTCGCCAGCCAATGGTCACTGATATTGGGAAACGAGCCGCTGCAAGCGTTCGGTCATGGCCCGGGCACAACGAACCTTGGGTTCCATGTGGGTCTCAACCGAGATGAACCCGGCGTAGCCGTCTGCAGCCAGGGCGCTGATTTGACCGGCCCAGTCGATGTCTCCATCAAGGACATACTGGTAGCTGCCATCGGGGCCAAAGGAGACATCCTTAAAATGCACATGTTTGACGAAGTCACGCACGGCTTCATAGCCGTCTGGATGGGGTGTATCACCGGCGACGATGGCATTGCCAGGATCCCAATTGATGCCCAGGGCAGGGTGGTCAACGGCCCGCAGAACAGCGGCCGCATTCTGCCCGGTATCGATCCAAAAGCCTGCTTCAACTTCGATCACCATTTCCAGGCTGGCCCGACTGATCTGTTCGGCCGCTTGCCAGAATGCGGTCAAGATCTCATCGGGCACCGGGGGTCCCGGTTCGGAACCGCGCTCGAAGCCAAAGGTGACGATCTTCTCCGCGCCGATCTCCCTGGCATATTCGATGGACAGCGGCAAAAGCTCTTCTTGGTGAAACTTGAGCAGGTCCCGCGGTTGGCGCCACCTTTCGAAAAGCGCTTGATCCAAGGTGCGCAAGGGAAAGCGCTCGCGCGGACCTAGAGGAAAAGGGCATTTGAATAAGCCCGGAGAAATGGCGACGATCTGGACGTCGAACTCATCCATAAGTTCGCGAATACGGCCCTTTTGAAAAGGATTGAGCAGCGGGACGCGATCTGAGCCAAAGCCACGCAGCTCAAAAGACGATACTCCCCATTCGACGCCTAGTTCAATAGCCGTTTCTGGATCCGCACTGATTTCGTCGGTAACGATGCTAATTTTCATCCGGCAGCCTCACGGCGGCATCACTCGAAAACAACGTCGAAAAGGGTCTGGTCAGGTTACCAAGGGGCGGCGCGCGACTGCACAATAATTTGCATGAAGTTGCGCAATGTAAATCATCTTACAATGCTTTCGCGCAGATGTCAACAATAACAATCAAAAACAATCACTCGCATTGATCGGTTTACAGCAGATAAGGGACACAGAGATTTTAAGGGAGACCACTATAAAACAGAGGCTACACTGGTCCAGGGGGCGTTTAACGCTCTCGTTTTACTTTATCACGCTGACCTTACCGCAACCCCGCCCGGCGTCGCTTCTCTGCCTGAATGATTAGCGCTCGCTGCTGGATGATTTCGTCTGTCAGATGCGTCGCAGAAAACCTGTCGTAGAAGACGAATTCTATTTCCTTATTGGCCTACTTTATAGCCAACAAGTGGCAGTTCCTGACAGCTTCGCTAGAGTAGGGCCTTTTCGGGAATTTACGCAAAAACCAAACTTTCAATCGCGAGGGCGCTTCGCCTGGAATTCAAGCAGTAGAAGCCGTACCGCTCCCCGCCTTGCGCGCCACAAACACCAGATTATTGTCTTCCGGCGTCGCCCCTTCACGCCGGTACGCGCCGTACACATGCACGGCCTCGAAGCCCACGCACTCCAGCATCAGCACTAATTCAGGCTTGAAATACAGGCAGCCACGTAGAGGATACTCCTCGGCCTCCTCCAGTTGGCCATCGCGCCACAGTTCCAGCCGCGCTTCCAGAAACATGAGCTGCTCCAGGGGGTTGATATCTACCGTCCGGATCTTCATCACCAACTCGCCGCCGTCGGCCATCGGGCGCGGTTGGCGGTTGGGCCACGGACCCGGCAATTTTTCCCGCTCTTCGCGCAACCACAACAACCAACCGTCGCGGTCGTTATAGGCCGGGTCGTGGTCGAAGACAAGCAAGCCACCTGGCTCCAGGTGGTCATAAACGCGGCGCAGCGCCTCTCGGTCCAGGCGCCGGTCGCCGCCCAACCCGAAAGAGCCAGGAATAAGGATAGTGCGATAGCGACGCGGAAGATCCAGCTCGTGCATCGCCTGCCGGTACAGTCGCAGCGATAGCCCCTCTATTTCTGCCTTCTGGCGGGCATAAGCCAACATATCGGCCGAAATATCGCAGCCATCCACATCCAGGCCGGCGCGTAGCAAAGGCAGCAACACACGTCCCGCGCCGCAGGCTAAGTCCAGCGCTGGCTCGCCATTCTCCTCGATGAATTGCCGGTAATAATCAATATCGTCGCCACCCTCGTTGAACTCGGCCCAGTAGCGGGCCACCAGCCCATAATGCCATGTCTGGGGTTGGGATATCTCTGACATTGGTTTTCTTGTCTCCTGGAGTTTTCGCGCACTGCGCTATGGTTGTTGATACTCTGTGGCCACCGCTTAGCGCCGTAGTAGGTCACACTTCCTATGGTTTGGGCCACAAGCGCCAGCACTGTGTCCAGCGGCTGCATTCTGATAACCTGTTCGAAATGAGCAGGCCACACCGTCCCAGGTGGCCGCAGGTCTTCAGGATTCGCCGGCCGGGAACTTCGTCCAGGCCAGGAAAGGGGTCGCGAGCCCGAGCATGAATAATTATTCTTCCTCCAATTCGGATGCTTCCAATGTGGCCCATTCCTCCCATGTCAAGCCATAGGGCACGCCGCTGCTGATGTATCTGACCATAAAGGCGAAGTGATCATCCGATTGGATACCCAACAGTCGTTCCTGTTCCACTTTTGCTCTACTTTTATGCGCTGTCTGGCAGCCGCCTGGGAGGCGGCCGCTTGCAGGACGCCCTTTTTATAAACGGGGTCAATGGGTACGCCTAACAGTTCCAGCTCCACAAAGGCCACGTTCCAGGCCACCCCATAGCGACGGCGGTAATCCTTGACAACCTTATCACTTTCATAGGATGCTAACCAGCTCCGCGCCGCTTCCGCCGGGATCCGGTATGCTGCTTCCTTTTTCTAGCCATACCGCTTGACCCAATAGCCTAACAGCCGCGATATCAATGCCGGTTCTCAATTTTAGGGCAGGGAACGAAACTGGTCTACCTGGCCGCCAGGCGTAGCCGTTTACCGAAAGAGAGACTCTCTAACTTCGTCCAGGTAAAGCAAGGTTTCCACGGCCGCTACCAGAGTTTCAGGCAATGAATAGCCGGCGGCCATGCCGTGCCGATCGGTGAATGTTTGCACTTCCACCTCGATAAAGCCGTCGTAGACCAGACGAATGGTAATAAACAACGGCTCACCAACCTCCTCTGCCAGGCGCTGCTGTTCCTGTAACAGCCAGGTGTGTACCGCTAGAGGGTCATCAGCACGCTCTTCGCCAGCAGTGAACTCGGAGGAAGGTGGGCGTTCCATCATCAAATTATAGCACATCTGTTCTTAAAGCGAGTTATCTCCTTGTCCTGTAAGGCCGCCGATCTAACGGCAAAACGCCCCTGATGACGCAGTGGGGCAGGGAGTGGGCGCGCGGCGCTTTACTGGATGGCCTTCCAAACGCCGGCTACCAATCAGTTGCGGAGCTTCGGTGCTGGCTGCGCTTACTCCTACAGCGAGCTTATTGGCTATCCGCGCCAACATTCGGCAACGGCAAACCCAAATACGCCCGCAATTGTTGTTCTAAAATGGCGCTAGTGGGTCGTCTCTCGGTGACGCGGCAGCCCATCAGTTCTGCCCAGGTTGATTTTTCCAAAAAGACAGAGTTTAAACTCGCTTCCGGAGCGTTGCGGATATGGATCGGAGGTTTATTCTCGAGAGCGGCATAGTGGCGTAAAACGTGAGCGCATAGCTCAGAATACATTATGTGTGACGATGTCCCGATGTTTCGATGTCACCTCAGTGGCAAGCGTAATGAAGTCGAGGAGATCATCATACTTTACCTATGATGATCTTTTTACTGTTTCGTCATTGTTCGCTTAACGGCGCGGGGAATGAGGCGGCTCGGCCCTCCGGCATGGGCAGGTGAGCCATGTCGTTTGGTCGGGTACAAAGGTCGGTCACCCCCTCCCCACGGAAAGCGCTTGTGAAAGTTGTAGCAGTTATCAAGCGGCCCTTCGTGGGGCCGGCAACCCGGCCGCCCGGTTAACCTTCCTTCTCCTCTGGCTCGGCCGCGGCCGGCGGCAACCACCTGTTGCTTGACCCACTCGCCGCGCTGGTCGTAGCGGGTCGTAGTAGAGATGTCGACGTGGCCGGCCAGCTTCTGCACCGTTCAGCGAATGGCATCGGCCAGGACCTCATCCAAATAGAGGTTTACTACCGTAAAGGCAGCTTGGCCTCAATGCCCGCGCGCTTTTTGTACCGTTCCTTGAAAGACTGTGTTTGCTGATATTGACGAGCTGCCTGCAACAGCTCCAGCTTTTCCCGGGGATGAAAGGTCAGGTATCGTGGTGCTTTGGTTGTGTTGTCGTGGCCGACCACACCAAGTTCGGCCGGGTCAGCGCCGTCTTTCTGGCACCGGTCACAGCAGCGCATGTTATCGTGACCGACAGAAAGCTGACCCCGACAACCGTGGCCGAATCGCGGGAGAAGGGGTTGGAAGTTTATCTGGCTTAGGATAGGTTATGTTACTGACAGAATACCGGCCGCAGCCGAAACTGGTCACGAAGACAACCATCACCACCAGGCCACGTTTCCCGGTGATTGATACCCACAACCATCTGGGTGGTGGCTTTGGCGGGGGATGGCACAGACGACCAGTAGCTGAATTGCTCGAGGCGCTAGACGCGGCCGGCGTGCTTTGCTATATGGACCTGGACGGGAGCTGGAGTGAAGACATTCTGCAGGGGTGGTTAGACAAATTCAAAGCTGCCGTCCCTGATCGCTTTTACTTCTTCGGCGGTGTCAACTGGGACGTCTGGCCTGAACAGGGCAACCGCTTTGGAGAATCGGCCGCCGGCCGGCTGCGGGCGCAGGTGGCTTGGGGCGCGCAAGGCTTGAAAATCTGGAAAGTCTTTGGCCCGCGCGGGCGCGATCAACGCGGCCACCTGGTAGCAGTGAACGATTCCCGTCTCGTGCCCTTGTGGGAGACGGCCGCCGAACTGAACATCCCTGTTCTCATTCACGTCGCCGATCCTGCCGCCTTCTTTGACCCTCTGGACCCTGGCAACGAACGTAGGGGAGAGTTCCAGGTCCATCGCGAGTGGCACTTTCCCAGCCCTCCCTTCCCGGCTTTCCTGACCATTATAGAGCAATTTGCCCACCTGGTGCAGCGCCACCCACAAACGAAGTTCATTGGCGCTCATGTCGGCGGCTACGCCGAAAACCTTGGTTGGATCGGGCAATTGCTGGATAATTGCCCCAACTTTTACGTAGATATTAGCGCCCGCACCTGCGAACTGAGGCGTCAGCCATATACAGCCCGTCGCTTTTGCCTTGACTATGCTGACCGGATTCTATTTGGCGCCGACACTGGCCCTGAGCTGGACACGTACCGGCTTTACTACCGTTTCCTGGAAAGCGACGACGAGTACTTCAACTACAGTCCGGGTGAGATACCCAGCCAGGGGCGTTGGCATATTTATGGTCTGTTCTTACCTCGACTTTGTACATTTCTAATCCAGGGTCCAAGATGTCTACTCGACCACCTATGGAATTAATCAAGCCTTTTTGGATATCACTGTTTTTCTGCGATATTCAAAAAGTTGCCATCGGGAAACGAAGTTTTTAGCTAATGCGCCTTCTGTGCTCTGGTAATGAGGTCTCTCTACAAATTTTCCTGTTTGTGAGCTTTGTACAAAGTCGAGCTTACCTGATGACGTTTTGGACAGGCTATATTTCCGTAATGCGCAACGGTTACTCCATGTAGATTAACCATGAACGAGATCGAGTTTTCTGTCATTGCTGACTTACCGGATGACATTCTAACGCTTACCAGACTCTTACAAGCATTTGAGCAGCAAGGTCATGCCCAGGTAAAGCTGACCAGAATGAGCTGGGATGAGGCATGGTCAAAATTATTCAGTGTCGCCATCTATGGACAGGGACCCCACATCTCGCAAATTGGTTCCACCTGGGGGTCATCGTTGAGCGCCATGCGGGCCTTGCGCCCCTTTACCCCGCCAGAACTAGCTGCAATTGGTGCGCCAGATGCTTTTATGCCACCAGCCTGGCAAAGCGCCACCCTGCCGGGCTATTCACAGGTATGGACCATTCCCTGGACAGCCTATACCTTCGTCATCTGTTACCGGCGTGATCTGCTAGAGCAGGCCGGCGTTGGCGAACGAACGGCCTTTGCCACGGCGGCCGACATGGCCCAAACCCTCCATGCCCTGCAAACAGCCGGGGTCGAGGTACCCTGGATTATTCCAACAGCTGCCCCCTATCCCGATCTAATCCACATCATCGCCAGTTGGGTATGGGGAGCAGGAGGGGATTTTATCAGCCACGATGGCAAACAAGTCCTGTTCAACTCCCACCAATCACTGGCCGGCTTGAAGTCATTTTTTCAACTTTATCGCTTCCTCCCATCTTCAATACCTGAGCTGAATGCCGAACAAGCTATCACCCTGTTCGCACAGGGAAAGGCGGCCGTCCTTATTGCTGGTGCAGAAGTACCTTATGGACTGGCGCAAGCGGCCAATGGGCACACGGAAGTTCGCACTCAACTTGGGGTGGCGCCTCCTCCAGGTGTCCCTTGGATAGGTGGCGACAATCTGGTCATCTGGAACCACGTTCATGAGTACCAGCTGGAGCGGACCTGCCTTGACCTGGTTAAATTCTTGACCAGCCTGGAATTTCAGACCACTTATCTGGCCGAAGAGCTGGCCCTACCGGTTCGGTTGGAGGCGTTGTCACCATCGTCATTCAGGCCAGATTCCCTGGCTTCAACCATTGCCCACGTGATGCGTACCGGCCGTGCCCATCACGCTGTATCTCTATGGACCAGGATTGAGCACAGACTGGGGCGTGCCCTCAACCAGATTGCTACAGAGATAGTGACAGACTCGAGCGCAGATCTGGATAATCTTCTACAAGAGCATTTGGAACCGTTAGCCCACCAGTTAAACAGGGTTTTAACCGGGTAGGGTTATCCGGTGGTCGATTGGTGGAACCGGCGAGAAACAATAACATGTACTACGTCGCCACTACCGGGCACAACGACAATCCCGGCACTCTGGATGGACCCTGGAGGACTATCCAGTACGCGGCCGATCACGTTTCGGCCGGGGACACCGTGCTGGTGCGCAGTGGAGTTTATACCGAGCCGGTGGCAATCAACACCGCCGGCTCTGCGGCCGACGGGTATATTACCTTCCAGAGCTATCCGGGCGAAACGGCCGTGCTCGACGGGAGTAACCTGGCTGTTCCCGCGGCCGACAACGGCCTCTTCCTCATTGATAGCCAGAGCTACCTCATCATAGACGGCTTCGAGTTGCGTAATTATCGCACAACCGACGCCGACCGCACGCCGGTCGGGATATTCGTCACCGGCTCCGCCCATCACCTTCAACTGAAGAACAACCACATTCACCACATTGAAACCAACGCCGGCCCGGACGGCAACGCGCACGGCATTGCCGTCTATGGCACAGAAGCACCCCAGTCCATTCATGACATTTTGATTGAGGGCAACGAACTGCACGACCTGAAGCTGGGCAACAGTGAGGCGCTGGTCCTCAATGGCAACGTGGAACTTTTCACCATTACTGGCAACATGGTCTACGACAACGATAACATTGGCATAGACCTCATTGGCTTCGAGGGGACGGTCCCTGACCCCGCTTACGACCAGGCGCGGGATGGCATCGTCAGCCAAAATATCGTTTATAACATAGACACAATTACTAACCCAGCTTACGGGGGCCAGCAGAACGCGGCCGGCATCTACGTGGACGGCGGCACGCGCATCGTCATCGAGCGCAACCGGGTCTACCAGTCGGACTTTGGCATTGAAATTGCCAGCGAACACGCCGGCCGGTCTACCAGCTACGTGACGGTACGTAATAACCTCCTTTACCACAACCACGTTGCCGGTCTGGCCATGGGTGGCTACGATAGGCAACGGGGTAGCACGCACCATTGCTATATCGTCAACAACACCTTCTTTGAAAATGACACCAACCAGGATGGAACCGGCGAGTTGTTCATCCAATTCAATACCCACGACAACTTGATTGAGAACAACATCTTCTACGCCAACGAGCAAAGCCTGTTCATGAGCAATGATTACGTAGAGAACGAAGATAATGTGGTGAACTACAACCTGTACTTCTCCCAGGCCGGGATCGATTCGAGCGAGTGGGGCTGGAAGGGTGTCTATTATCAGGGTTTTGACGCCTACCGGCGCGGCACGGGCAATGATCCGAACTCGCAATTTGTCAATCCCCAGTTCTTGAGCACAGCTATCCCTGACCTCCACGTGCCAGGCGCGTCGCTGGCCGTTGACGAGGGCGAAAACTTGAGTGCGGCCGGCAGTGTGGACTTTGACGGCAACAGCCGCATCCAAAACGGACGCATTGATATGGGTGCTTATGAAATCACTCCCCTGGACGAACTCCTAGACCTGCCACTTCTGCTTCACAGCGAGCAGAATTCCATTGATAGTTAGATGAGATTATCTCCAACCCCCTGCTTGACAGGTAGGCGTATGAAATTTTTTGGCAGCGGCCACAATTAAATTGACCCACTGCCGAAGCACTATAGGCACTTTTAGTCGAAAATGGACTTCTTGCAGACCCGTAAGTATGGCAAGAACTCGCCGAATGCGGGGAAATGACCTATATATGTGGTTGGAGATAATCACATTTTACGACCCGAAAACGAATCCCTTGAATTATTGAACCAGACGCATAGTAGTTAATGGCAGCTTCCCTTTGTAAAAGCGTCTCCCAATCATCCCCCACCGGGGAAAACGGGATGTTGTAGCTTTCTATGAACGAGCAGAAATTGGGTGGCGCTGCCAAACATATTGTATATCCAGCCTGTTGTAGCCCCAGTGCCAGAGCAATAAAGGATTGGATGTCACCACGCGACCCCATCGCAAAAATAACAATATGGGCCATCATTAACCTCGATTTGATATCGTGGTCTTATCCAGCTAGGCCTGTAAATGTCTGGCGAAAATGCGAACATGTGATTCAAGAGCTGGTTGGCTGACAAATCTTATTTTCGCGGGACTTGACAGCGGTTTTGCCCCCATAGACGGTGCTTTAGGCCGCGGCCAACTACCAGATAGGGTTGTCAAGTGTGAGAAAGATTAAATCTGACAACCAACCAGCAGCAGCTCACTACTCAAAGAAGCTCATGAGGGAATAATCAGCATGCTGGGAAGCCATTTTAAGGTATGCGAGCATGGTTCAGCAATGCCCTCGTCAAGAACGAAATGACTCTTTCCTCGTACGCTTCCGGCCGGGCTGACCTTGCGCCGACGTGGCCCGCCTCGGGCACTTCCCAAAGCTCTCTTGGTTTCCCGGCGGCTTCATAGTAGCCTCTGACCGTCCGCATTTCCAGGTTGCGTGGGGTTCGCCCACCGGCAATCAGCAACAGGGGCCGCGGTGAAACGTTGGCAATCGTATCGAGAATGCCCTGGGGGATGGGTACGCCAGTCCGCCAGGCAATCCCCTCATTTAGCAAGGAGACCATGACACCGCCGTAAAAATGATCCCACAGGTCGTCCCGGGGCAGGTCTGACGCCCGTACATCGGCCGGCCCGTCGGCAATGACCGCCTGAATATCCGTTGCCCTGGCGCCGGCCTGGATAGCAACCTGCGCGCCAATCGAAAAGCCCATCACAGCCACACGACCGGCGACCAGATCCTCTCGCTCCCGCAAGTAAGCCAATGCGGCCGATACATCCTGGACATCCTGCCAGCCAATGGAACGAAAATCACTTATGCTCTCCCCATGGCCACGCAGGTCATATAAGAGGATGCCAAAGCCATGAGCCGCCAGCATATCAGCCAGGTTTAACAGAGCCAGCCGGTTACCACCATAACCGTGCAGCAGGATCACGGCCGCGCCATTTTGCGACGGGATATACCAGCCTGCCAGCCTGACGCCATCCTCCGTTTCCAAAACGACGTCTTCATAGGCCAATTGGTAATCGGCCGGGGTTTGGCAGCAAATGGGTCTGTTGACCGGAACTGTCAGAAAGAGGACGCCCATTACGACGTTGGCTAATATAAAAATCGGTACGGCAGATATAACCGCGAAGATCAACAGGTTCAACAAGCGCCGCCATTTTCCCGTTCGCTTTTTCATGCTGTTCACACCCATGGGCCTGTGATTAAGCCGCTTCCTGAGGGGCCTTAGTCAAGGCCGGCGCTTGCTCAGGCAGGCTAATGATCGTATCCGGCAACTCTTCCTCAATCAGGCGAAGGCGAGGGTAACTCCAGCCCAAAACGGTGAGGAGAAACGTGAAAGCACCTAAAGCGATGAATAGTAAGCCAATGCCCCGCCCTTCACCAACACCAATGACCTGGCCAAGGGTATTGGCTAAAACTCCCCCTGGCCTGAGCAAGGGTTCAAATAGCCTGTCGGCCAGGGGGCCAGCCAGAATCATTGACAACAGAGGCGAGGCTTCCACCACCATGTTTCTGGCAGCGAAGACTCGTCCCTGCGCCTCCGGGATTACTTTCACCTGCCAGATACTTTCCACTGACCCTAGCATCACCGGCACGCCCAAAAGGGCCATAAAGACAGCGCCGGTCACCCACACCACATGTGACCGGCTGCCGATGAGCACAAGGCCCAGGCTCAATAAAAGGCCCGGCCCCACGACCGTATAAATGCGATGCCTGGGCCCACCCCAGGCGCTCATGATGAGACTGCCAGCCAGGATGCCTATACTACCGGCCGACACGATGCCCCCCAGAGCAACCGGCGAGGCAAAACTGAGCACATAAGGTGTAAACAATATCGTCGCCAGACCATAATTGAAACTCATGGCCGTCATAAATAAGAGCATGGCCAATAGTCCTGGCTGGCTCCGGATGTAGCGCCAGCCGTAGCCGGCTTCACGCCACCACGTCTCGGGCTTCATTTCTCGCGCCTTCTTTCTCTCCGGCCGGGGGATTTTCACCAGCAGCAAAGATACCACCGCCAGCATAAAAGTAGCGAAGTCCACCAGGATAACGCCCCCCAGCCCGATAGAGCCTATCAGCCCGCCGGCCAGCACCGGCGCAGCTACCTCCCCCAGGCCCCGGCCCAGCTGGACCAGGCCGTTGGCCTGCCCCAACTGCTGGTTGGATACAAGGACAGGAACGACGGCCGAGTAAGCAGGCCACTGGCAGGCTCGAAAGGCAGCCCCACTAAAAACAGCTAGGTAAATATGCCACAGTTCCAGCCGGCCACTGTACCAGAGCAAGGCGACGAACAGGGTGACCAAAGCTGCGCCCGTGTCGCTCCAAATGATGACCCAGCGCCGGTCCCAGCGATCAACCAGCGGCCCGGCCAGCGGCGACAGGGCGACGATGCCCAGGTGAAAGCTTAAATTCACCAGCGCCAGTTGGGTGACAGAACCCGTCTGCTGGTATATCCACACGCTCAAGGCAAAGGCCGTCAGCCCGGAGCCAATCAGGGAGATCGTCTGCCCCAGCCACATCGTCAAAAAGGAAGTTAAGCCCCGCCTTGGCCGCATGTTACGGTTCGGCGGCCTCCCTTCCTTCGTGGTTGACACATTCCAGGCACGCTCGTAGCTGTTCAGCCAGGACTTGCACGTGAGGTTCAAAGGCCATTGTCCCGTGATCCCCTGGCACTGGATGAATTTCTAGCGGCTGCGTTGAATATTGCTCCCAGCCAAGCGCAGGGCCATCCCGTTCTTCCGAGAACCCCTCGCTGGCCCGAAAAAGGGTGATCCGGCCTGAAAAAATAGCCGGCGTATAATCCAGAACGATGCGGTTGTGCAATTTGTATACGTCCAGATAGTGGCGTAGTTGGGATAGGTCTGGCGGAACAATATTGGCCGCCCTGGCCTGTTCAATAAAGTAGGGCAACAACTGGTCTGGGGCGACCTGGTCAAGCTCGTTGGCTGCCAGAGGGATATGATATTGCCTGGCCACGTTGGTTAATACCTCCACTTCGTCAACGTCGCCGGCGTTTTCAGGTGTAAACCGGGCGGGCGTATCCAGCAGGGCCAGGAAAGCAACTTCCTCCCCCTGGCTCTGCAATTGCCGGGCCATTTCAAAGGCAATCGTTCCACCCATGGACCAGCCACCGATCAGATAAGGGCCTTGCGGTTGGACGTCGCGCATGGCTTCAATATAGTGGGCAGCCATCGTTTCGATGTCAGCGTCCAGCGGCTCAGCAGCGCCGAATTTCAGGCCACTGGCCTGAAGTCCATAAAAGGGTTGCTCGGTCCCCAGCCGGCGCGCCAGCGCCACGTAGCAGAGCACCTGCCCGCCGGCCGGGTGGACACAGAAGAAAGGTCGCTTCGAGCCGTGCGGCTGGATGGGCACGAACGGCGACGGCGGCGCTAGGCTCACCTGTTGTTCCAGGATACGGGCCAGCCGTTCAACCGTTCCCCCCTGGAAAAGGATAGCCAGCGGCAGGTCCACTTGAAATTGTTTCATGACGTGGGCCATCAACCGTACGGCCAATAACGAATCCCCACCCAGTTCGAAGAAGTTGTCATAGATACCTACCCGGTCAATTCCTAATACCTGTTCCCAGATGCCGGCCAGCGTTTCTTCCACTGGCGTTAATGGGGCTACGTAACCCTGTTCTAAATCAGGGCGGGCGCCGTCCGGCTCTGGTAAAGCACGCCGGTTCACCTTGCCATTGGGAAGAAGTGGAAATTCGTTCAAAAGAATAAAGACGGCCGGAACCATATAATCGGGCACTCTTGCTTGCAGGAAGTGGCGAAGCTCTGTTACCGGAGGCGGGGCAACTTGGTCCACGACGATGTAGGCCACCAGTCGCCGGGCATCCTCTTGGCCGTGGGCGATGACCAGGGCTGCCTCCACCTGTGGGTGCTGGTTGAGCACGAACTCAATTTCACCTAATTCAATGCGAAAGCCCCGAATCTTGACCTGGTGGTCCAGACGACCAAGAAACTCGATGGCGCCGTCAGCCAGATAGCGGGCCAGGTCACCGGTCTTGTAGAGCCGGCCGCCTGGGGGGCCGAAAGGATCAGGAACGAATCGCTCGGCCGTCAGCCCCGGCCGGCGCCAATAGCCCCGGGCCAGGCCCACACCCCCAATGTACAATTCGCCGGCTACGCCCACCGGGACGGGCTGGAACTGCCGGTCTAACAAATAAATCTGCGTATTGGCAATCGGCCGCCCGATAGGTACAGTACGCCGCTCGGCGCCGGGCTGGCAATGCCAGAACGTGACGTCAATCGCGGCCTCGGTTGGTCCATAAAGATTGTGTAAAGCGGCACAGGGCAGCTGCTGGAAAAAACGTTCGTGCAGGTCATACGGCAGCGCCTCCCCGCTGCAAATGACCCGCTTCAAGCTGCCGCACTTCCCCACGCCGGGCTCGGCGACAAAGTGGCGCAGGAGCGAGGGAACGAAGTGTAAGGTAGTAATCGCCTCCTCATTGACCAGGTGAACCAGGTAGCGGCTATCTTTATGCCCGCCCGGGCGAGCCACCACCAGGCGCGCGCCGGCCAATAACGGCCAGAAGAATTCCCAGCCAAAGACGTCGAAGCTGAAAGGGGTCTTTAATAAAACACGGTCCTCCCCGGCAAGCTGGTACGTCTTCTGCATCCACAGCAGGCGATTGGCCAGACCACGGTGGACGTTAGCCGCTCCCTTGGGCTTACCCGTTGAGCCGGACGTATAAATAACGTAAATCGTGTTATCAGGCGTCACCGGACTGGCCGGATTATCCTCCGGCTCCCCGGCAATGATCGGCCAGTCGCGCGCCAGGCACAAGACGCCGGCCGGGGTCTCGGGAAGCCTGGAGAGCAGCTCGCTCTGGGTGACGAGTAGCGGCACCTGGCTATCAGCCAGCATAAAGGCCAATCGCTCGGCGGGATAGTCCGGATCGAGCGGCACGTAGGCGCCGCCGGCCTTAAGCACGGCCAGGAGGGCGACGACCATCTCCAGGGAGCGTTCCAGGCAAACACCGACCGGCGTCTCCGGCCGGACACCTTTCTTTTGCAGGTAATGGGCCAGTTGATTGGCCTGCCGGTTGAGGTCCTGGTAAGAAAGACGCTGCCCCTCATAAATGACGGCGGTTGCCTCAGGTGTTCTGGCTACCTGCGCTTCGATCAACTGGTGTAAACATTGTTCCACCAGGCAGTCAGGCTGATAAGTGTCGTTCCAGGCCACGAGCGCCTGCTCCTTCTCGGCGTCACTCAGGAGGGAAAAGTTCACAATCGGCCGGTCGCTGTGGGTCACGAATTCTTCAATGACTCTTTGCAAGTGCTCCAGCATGTTGGCAATAGTGGCCTTGTCGAAGAGGTCGGTGTTGTATTCAAAAGCAGGAATGAGCCTGTCGCCTACCTCCTCGACCGACAGAGTCAAATCAAATTTCGCAGAACGATTGCCAATTTCCCATAATCTTAACGCCAGGCCGGAACCTGGTAACTCCACCGCTTCATCCGGCAAGTTTTGCATAATAAACATGACCTGGAAGAGCGGATTGCGACTCATGTCGCGCTCCGGCTGCAAACTGTCTACCAATTGTTCAAAAGGGAAGTCCTGATGGGCATAAGCGCCTAAGGCCACTTCCTTCACCCGGGCCAGCAATTCGCGAAAGGAAGGATTACCCGACAGTTCGGTGCGTAGCACGAGCGTGTTGGCGAAGAAGCCGATCAACTCTTCAATTTCGGCCCGCTGGCGGTTGGCAATGGGTGTACCGACGGATATATCAGCCTGGCCCGTGTAACGGTAGAGCAGAACCTGAAAAGCAGCCAGCCAGGCCATGAAAGGGGTCACTGCTTGTTGCCGGCACAGCTTTCGGAACGCCTGGCTTAAGGGCGGTGGCAAAGGCAGAGATTGGACGGCCCCGTTGAACGTTTGCACGGCCGGGCGCGGCCGGTCCGTTGGCAAAGGCAGCACGGGGGCGGCGCCGGCCAGTTGCTCCTGCCAATAGGCTAACTGCCCGGCCATGAACCCACTGTCGAACAGCTTGCGTTGCCAGATAGCATAATCGGCGTACTGAATCGGTAGCTCAGGCAGAGGGGAGGGCTGGTGGTCGGCGAAAGCCCGGTAGAGAGCAGCCATTTCACTCACAAAGACGCGCACCAAAGACCAGCCGTCACAAATAATATGATGCATCATCATCAACAGGACGTGATTGTCTGGTCCCAGGCGGATGAGCGTCATGCGCAGCAGTGGGCCTTCGGCCAGGTTAAACGGGCGTTTGGCCTCAGCCTCTGCTATTTCCCGCGCGGCCGCCTCTCGTCGCTCTGCCGGCAGGTGGGCCAGGTCCAGCACCGGCAGCTCCAGGTAGTAGTCCCGGTGTATACGCTGCACCGGGTTTCCTTCAACGGTAGGAAATGTCGTCCGCAACGCCTCATGCCGGCGCACAATTTCCTCCAGGCAGTGCTGCAAGGCCTGGACGTTTAAAGGTCCCAGGAGCTGGACCGCTCCTGGAATCTGGTAAGCCGGATTGTTGGGTGTGATTTGGTTGAGCAACCACAACCGCTGCTGGGCAAACGACAGAGGAACATCGCCGTCGCGCGGCCCAGGGAGGATTGGCCCGGCCTGGAGGCCTGGGTCGGTTTGCTGAAATGCCGTTACCCGTTCGGCCAGATCGGCAATACACGGGGCCGTAAAGAACTCCCTGAGCGGAATCTCCACCTGAAAGAGTTGTCGCACCTGGGATGCGATCCGGGTAGCCAGCAGCGAATGGCCGCCCAACTCGAAGAAATTATCGTATACACCAATCTGGGTAAGGCCCAGGATTTTCCTCCAGATGCCGGCCAGCGTTCCTTCAACCGGTGTCCGTGGCGCTGCGTACGTCTGGGCTACGGCTGGTCTGGCGCCATCCGGCAGGGGCAAGGCCTGGCGATCAAGCTTGCCGTTCGGCGTCAGTGGCAGGGCCTCAAGGAACATAAAGGCGGCCGGTACCATGTAATCGGGCAGTTTCAGCTTCAGGTACTGCCGCAAGCGCTGCGCCGCGTCGCTTCGCTGCCTGCCTGCTTCTGGAACCACGTAGGCAACCAGTTGCCGGCCGTCGTGCCCGTCTGGCTGGACCACCACGACCACGTCGTGAACCAACGGGTGCTGGCTAAGGGTAGCCTCCACTTCACCCAATTCAATGCGAAAGCCGCGCACCTTAACCTGGTGATCGATCCGCCCGATAAACTCAATGCAGCCATCCGGCCGGTAACGGGCCAGGTCGCCGGTGCGGTATAAACGCAGGCAAGCGCCGGCGAGGGGAAGTCCTGGCTTTTCCCGGCTGTAAAACGGGTTAGGTATAAACCGTTCGGCCGTGAGCCCCGGCCGGTTCAGATAACCGCGCGCCATCCCTGCCCCCCCCAGATAGAGCTGGCCGGCTACGCCAATGGGAACAGGCTCCAGGTGCTCGTCCAGGATGTAGGCCTGGGTTCCGGGAAGCGGTTGGCCAATTCCTGGCTCGCCGGCTACCGCCCGTTCTACCAGCAGGTAGGTAGAGTACGTCGTATCTTCCGACGGTCCATACAGGTTATAGACCCGTTCAACCGGCCCCTGGGCGCAAATCTGTTGCACCAGGGCCCACTTGAGCGGCTCGCCAGCCAGGTTGACCGTTCGGACGGTGGCCGGAATTCCTCCTGCCCGTACCAATTCGAGCATGACCGAGGGGACGGTATTGATCAACGTAACCCGTTCCCGGGCCGGCAGCTCGGCCAGTTGCAACGCGTCTTGGGCCAGAATGATACTGCCCCCTCTGGCCAGCGGTAAGAACAACTCGTAAACGGACAGGTCAAAGCAAATGGAAGTGGCCGCCAGTACGCCTTGCAGCTCGGCCGCTGAGAACAGTCCAGCCGCCCAGTCGAGCAGGGCGACGACATTGCCGTGGGTGATGGCGACCCCTTTGGGCCGGCCGGTAGAGCCTGACGTGTAAATCACGTAGGCCAGGTTGCCGGGAGCGGCCACCGGTGGTGGGTTTTCTGTCAGTGCCATTTCCTGTTGGCCGGTTGCCTCTACCAGACCACCCTCGTCTACGTAGATTGTCTGCGCCCCGCCCTGGCCGGCCACGCTATCGCCTAACCGGGCCGCCACCGGCCGCCGGGTCAGCAGGACCGGCGCCTTGGTGTCGGCCATAATGAAGGCCAGCCGGTCCGGTGGGTAAGCCGGGTCCAGCGGAACGTAAGCCCCGCCGGCCTTCAGGATAGCCAGCACCCCCACGACCAGGGCCGGCGTCCGGTCCAGACAGACGGCGACCAGCGTTTCCGCGCCAACCCCTAAGGCCCGCAACTGCTGCGCCAGCCGGTTGGCGCGCCGGTTCAGCTCGCCATAGCTGAACGACGTTTCCTCCCAGATAAGCGCTGGCTGCCCGGGCGTTCTGGCCACCTGCTGCTCAAAGAGGAGGTGAATGGTGGCCTGCGGCGTAAAGGCCTCTGCGCCTGTTCCCTGACCGATGTCCGGCCCGGAATAACGATCGTTCCAGGCTACCAATAGCCTGTGTCGCTCTTCCTCGCTTAACAGCGGTAGCCGGCCTACTGGCAGGTCCGGGTTGGCGACCATGTTGATTAGTAGTGTTTGGTAATGCCGGGCCAGGGTGGCTATCGTTTCAGTGGTAAACAGAGCGGCATTATAAATCACCGTGCCTTGTAGCCCGGCCCGGCTCTCTCTCAGGGAGAGAAACAGATCGAAGTGGGCTATCTGATGGTCAACTTCCAGGGGAGTGAGGCTCAGGCCAGGTAGGGACGGCCAGCCAGCCAACGATTCCTGCCAGGCAAAGGCCACCTGAACCAGGGGCGGGAGGCTCAGGTCACGTTTCGTTTGAATTTCTTCGACCAGTGTCGCCAAGGGCGCATCGCCGTGAGCCCGGGCGGCGGTAACGGTCGCCTGGACCTGCCGGAGGAACTCAAAGAAAGAAACCCTACTGCTTAATTGGGTCCGTATGACCAGCCAATCAGAGACAGGTCCAATCAGGCGGGTCACTTCCGGGGTATGGCGGTTGGTCGTTGCCAGGCCAATCGCCAGGTCTTCCTGCCCGGAATAACGGTATAAGAGCGCCTTGAACGCCGCCAGCAACGTGGTGGGCAGGCTGGCTTCTTCCTGGTGGCCAATTGGCTTTAGCCGTTCGGCCACTTCTTCCGACACGGTAAAGGAGTGTGCTGCCCCGGCAAAACTTTGCATCCCCGGCCGGGGGTAGGCGGTGGGTAGAGCAAGCGACGGCGGCAGGGCGGCCAACTGGCTCTTCCAGTAGGCCAGGTGGGCAGTTCCCTCCTGGCTGCGCAGCCACTCAATTTGCCGGGCTGCGTAGTCCGCGTACTGTCCGGCCGGCTGCGGCGCGCCCTTTGCCCCGAAGGTATCCCGGTAAAGGCGGAAGATTTCGGCCACGAATAGAGCCAGTGAACTCTCATCCGCGACGATCTGGTGCATGGCCAGAAAAAGAATGTAATCATTTTCGTTGAGGTGAAAAAGCCTTATTCGCCACAGTGGCCCCTCTGCCAGGTCAAACGGTTGCTGGCACTCCTGGCGCATCGCCGCCTGTACCCTGGCCGCCTGGACTTCATCTGGCAGGTCACGCACGTCCAAAACCAGCAAGGAAAAGGGTAGCTCTGGCCGCACGACGGCGACCGGTTCCCCATCGGCGGCGATAAAGAAAGTTCTCAGAATGGAATGCCTTTTGACGCTTTCCCGGATAGCTGTTTCCAGCCGTAGCAACTCTAACGGGCCGCGTAGCCGGACGGCCCGGGCTACCTGGTAGGCGGCCCGTTCGGCTTCAAACCGGTCCAGGAACCAGAAGCGTCTCTGGGCCGGCGAAAGGAGTGCGCCCGGCTCCGGCTGCCCTTGCATCACCGTGATCCATTCCGCCAGCTCGCGAATCGTTGGCGCTTCGAAAATTGCCCGCAAAGGAAGCGTGATACCCTCTCGCTCTCTGAGCTGGGTCACGATTTGGGTAGCCAGCAGAGAATGCCCCCCTGACTCAAAAAAGTGATGATGAACGTCTACCGCTTCCAGGTGGAGTAAATCTGCCCAGATGTGGGCCAGGGCTGTTTCCAGGGGGGTGCCTGGCGCTTCGTGTGTCTGGCCCGGCTCGCGCCGTTCAGGTAGGGGTAAAGCCGCCCGATCCACCTTGCCGTTGACCGTCAGGGGTAAAGCAGGCAAAAACACAAAAGCCGTTGGCACCATGAACCGGGGCAATCGTTCGAGCAAATAATGGCGCAGGTGTTGTTCTGGCTCTTCCTGGCTCTCGTCAATAACCGCGTAAGCCACCAGCCGTTTGTCCAGGGCCGTGTCTCCGTGAATAGCCACAGTAGCCTCACGTACGGCCGGGTGGGCCTTAAGGGTCGCTTCAATTTCTCCAAGTTCGATACGAAAGCCACGGATTTTCACCTGGTCGTCGCCCCGACCCAGGAATTCCAGCTCCCCGGTCGGTAGATACCGGACGATATCACCCGTCCGGTATAGACGCGCCCCTGGCTGCGCGCTGAAAGGGTGGGGGATAAACTTAGCGGCTGTCTGGCCGGGCTGGCCTAAATAACCGCGCGCCACTCCGGCGCCGCCAATATACAGTTCCCCGGCCACGCCGGTCGGTTGCGGCTGTAAGTAGGCGTCGAGGACATAAAGGTCGGTGTTGTCAATCGGCCGGCCAATGGCTGGCAACGCTGCACCGGCGCCCACTCCTGGTTTGACGGCGCCAGATGTGGCGACGACGGTCGTTTCCGTTGGCCCGTAGTTATTGATGAGCGTAAAGGGCCGATCTTCGGCCGGGTAGCCGTGCAGCCGGTCGCCGCCGGTCAGCAGGATCCGCAGCCTTGTCTCGGCCGGCCAGGGGAGTTCCAGCAGGATTTCAGCCAGCGGAGTCGGCGCAAAGCAAATGGTGATTTCTTCTTCCAATAACCATTGCTGCAAGGCCCCGGCCGACAGGCGTGTTTCTTCGTCAGGGACATGTATAGATGCCCCGGCCGCCAGATAGGGCCATAGCTCCCACACCGAAGCGTCAAATCCCAGGCCGGACAGCAACGTCGCCCGGTCATTTTCGGTTACGTTAAAAGCGCGCCGGTGCCAGAAAATTAAATTTAGCAACCCCTGGTGTGGAATCTCAACCCCTTTAGGTTGCCCCGTTGAGCCTGACGTGTAAATAACGTAGGCCAGGTTGTCGCCGCCGACGAGGGAAGCCGGGTTTTCGGTGGACTCCAGGGCAATAGCCGGCCGCTCCTGGTCCAGATATACCACCGTTCTCTCTGGCTCAGGCAGCAGAGGACCCAACCCCGCCCGGGCCAACACGACCGGCGCTTGAGCATCTTTGATGAGGAAGGCCAGCCTTTCTGGTGGATACGCGGGGTCTAGAGGTACGTAAGCCCCGCCTGCTTTGAGAATTCCCAGAACCCCGACAATCAGGTCAAGGGAGCGCTCCAGGCAAATGGCCACCCGGCTTTCTGGCCCTACGCCCCGTTTCTGCAAATAGTGAGCCAGCTGGTTAGCCCGGCTATTTAATTCGCCAAAGGTAAGGCGCAACTCGCCCTGAACGGCGGCCGTCGCCCAAGGGGTACGGCCGGCAGCGATTTCTACCAGCTGGTGAGCATAATGTTCTGGCGAAAAGGGAACGGCCGTATCGTTCCAGTGAGCCAGCAGTTGCTGCCGTTCGGCCGCTGCCAGCAGGGGCAGTTGCGCGATGCCGTCATCCGGGTTGACCACAACAGCCGCCGCCAACGTGACAAAGTGCCCGGCAAGCCGGGCGATGGCGCCACCGTCGAATAGGTTCGTGTTGTATTTGAACGCCCCTTGCAACCCTTCTGGTGTTTCCACCAGCGACAGGGCCACGTCAAACTGAACCTGCTCCGTTTCGACCTCGACAGGACTCAGAGTTAACTGTGAGGAAGACAGCGGCGCCGCAGGCAGGTTTTGCAGGTCAAAGACAATCTGTACCAGCGGGTGATAGCTCAAGTCACGCTCCGGCTGTATCTCTTCGACCAATTTCTCAAAAGGCAAATCCTGATGAGCGTAAGCCTCCAGGGCAACGGTGTGTACTCGCCGTAACAGCTGCCGAAACGTTGGGTTGCCGGCCAGATCCGTCCGCAGCGCCAATGTGTTTACAAAAAAGCCGATCAGGCGTTCAAGTTCGGCTCGATGGCGACCGGCAATCGGCGCACCGACGAGAATGTCTGTCTGCCCGGTATAGCGATAGAGCAAAACCTTAAAAACCGCCAACAGGGTCATAAACAGGGTAGCATTTTCCGTCTGGCCGATTGCCTGGAGTTGGCGTACTAGGTCGCTGCTAAGAGTAAAGGTGTGTGCTGCGCCGGAGAACGTTTGCACCGAGGGGCGTGGCCGGCTGATCGGCAGCGTTAATAAGGTCGGCGCCCCGGCCAGTTGCTTTTTCCAGTAATCGAGCTGGGTGGCCAGCCTTTCTCCCTGCAGCCACGCCCGCTGCCAGGCGGCAAAATCGCCATATTGGATCGGCAACTCAGCCAGCGAGGCCGCCCGGCCGCTGACATGGGCCTCATATAGCTCAACCAGCTCCCGAATGAGCACCTGGGCTGACCAGCCATCGGCCACGAGGTGGTGCATGGTTTGCACAGAAAGGTACTCCTCAGTCGCCAGACGAATGAGTTGCATCCGCAATAAAGGCCCCTGCGCCAGATTAAAAGCCTGGCTATTCTGGGCGGCAACCCGTTGGCGAATGTGCCTGCTTTGCTCCTCTGGCGCCAGGTGAGAGAGGTCCACGACAGGCAGCCGCAGCGGTGTTGCCGGCCGGACGACCTGTAGGGGTTGGCCGTCTACCTCATCAAAAACGGTACGCAATGTCTCGTGCCGGCGCACGACCTCGTTCAGGCAACGCTCTAAGACCTCAGGGTCAACGACACCTGTCAACCGCAACACGCTGGTCAAGTTATAAGCGACGTTGTCCGGCACAAGCTGGTTTAAAAACCAGAGTCGGGTCTGGGCCAAAGAAAGCGGAAACGTGTTCAGGCCGTCGCGGCGAGGCTGGCGCGCGATGAGTTCCTGGATCGCCGGCGTCTCTTCCTGGACTGTCTGCTCCACTTTGCGCAGCAGGAGCGCCAGTTTCTCAGGGGTCAGGTTCAAGATGCGTTCAGAAACGTTCTCCACAATGACTTCTCCGCTCAAGAGCTACCCGTAAGCATTTTTTCTATTTCTTCCGGCGACAGTTTTTCAAGTTCAGCCAGAAAGTGCTCGTTCACCCGCGCCGCCAGGTTTTCGGCAATCGTCGCGCCCAGTTCGGCAACCGTGGCCGATTCAAACAGACTTTGCAAGGGCACGTTGACCTGAAAGCTCTGGCGCAAACGGGAGACCAGTTGCGTCCCCAGCAACGAATGGCCACCCAGTTCAAAAAAGTTGTCGTGGATGCCTATTTGTTCAACACCCAACAACTCTTGCCAGACGCAGACGATTTGGCGCTCGATCTCATTGCCTGGGGCAACGTAGCTGGTTGGCAGTTGCGGGCGCGGATAAGCCCTGGCCGGCGTTTCCTTTTCTCCGGCCGCCTCCTGCCGGTGTACCCAGGCCGCCAACCGCTCCGCCAGCTCGCCGACCGAAACGACGAGCCGGCCTGTTGCCGGCAGCGATAACGTTCGCTCCACGGCTTCAATAGCCGTACGCGGGTTCATAACAAACTGCTGCCGGGCAAGAAAATCTGGCGCTGCCTGCTGCCCGTCCGTTGGCCAGCCATCCCAGTTAACGCTTCGCCACACGCTTTCGCCCGCTGCCAGGCGGCTTTCGGCAAAGGCATCCATAAACGAATTGGCGGCCGCATAAGCGACCAGGCCCAGGCCGCCCAGGATGGCCGCATTGGAAGAAAAGAGCAGACAAAAATCGAGTTCGCCAAGCGGCAAGAGCTGTTGTAGCACTTGCAGGCCACTCACTTTCGGACGGAATTGCCGTTCCGATTCCGGCCGGCCCACCTCGCTCAGGCTTTGGCGCCAGTTCGTTACGCCGGCCGCGTGAAAAACGCCGTGAAGCTGGCCAAAGCGCTGGCGAATTTGGGCTAAGGCCTGCTTCATTTGAATTTCGTCAGCTACGTCAGCGCTCACGACGAGCACCTTGGTTCCGAATTGCTCCAACGCCTGTATCTTTTCTATCCGCTCGCGCGAACCATTGTCCCCGGATTGGGCCAGCCATCGTGGCCACTCACTGCGGGGCGGCAGCTCCGACCGGCCGAGCAAGGCTACCTTCGCCTGCCACTCCCCCACCAGGTACTCAGCCAGCAACAGCCCAACCCGCCCCAGCCCCCCGGTAATCAGGTAAACGCCGCCCCGGCGCAGGCCTGGCTGTTTGTGCTCTGGACCGCTCTGGATTGGTTCAAAGGTTTGTAGCCAGCGGTGGTGGCCCCGGTAGGCCACCACCGCCTCTGAGGTGGGCGCCAGGATCTCTGTGACCAGCTGGTCAATTAGCCTGGCGGCCGGTTCCGCCCGGGTTGCCGGCCAGCTCACGTCAATATAGCGGCAGGTAAGGTTGGCGTATTCCTGGGGAATGACTTTACACGGCCCCAAGAGTGTTGCCTTTTCTGGATGAACCGTTTCGTTGGCTACCACCTGGCACAGGTGGTTGGAAACAACCGTTATGGCCAGCTTCCCGGTTCTGTTTTGCTTTTCCAGCGCCTGGGCCAGATAAAGCAGGCTGTAATAACCTCTCTCCTGGCACCATTCCAGAAACGCCTGGGCCGGGTGGTCGCTTTCAGCGCTTGTCAGGCTCCACAAATGAACCATCGCCAGAGGCGTCTCTGGCAATTGTCGCACCAGGGCTTCATAATCGGCCGGTTGCCTGGGATTGATGGTGTAAGCATAATCTCCGTCACGAGCGAACTGGCGGCCAGCCTTGACGGTGAAAACGTTGTGGCCATCGCCAGTCAGGCGCAGGGCCAGTTGTTCGCCCAGACCCTGTTCGTCGCACCAAAGTAACCAACGGCGCGGTTGCCCATTGGGCGACGAGTGGGGCGGCAGGGTCCGCCGCCAGGCGGGCAGATAAAACCACTGGCTCACCTCTCGCTCCCCGGCCGGCAGCGCCGGGCGCCGTTCGCCAATCACTTTGGAGCGGCCGCCGGGCTCTATCCAATATGGTTCTCGCGCAAAGGGATAGGTTGGTAGCGTCACCCGCTGGCGCGGTTTACCCGCGTGCAAGCCCTGCCACTCGACCGGCGCGCCGGCCGACCATAAGCGCCCTAAAGAGTTCAAGATAAGTGCCTGCTCCGAAGCCGTTCCAGCCTCCCGCTGTCCGGGTAGCGTTCCCAGAACGAGCGGCGCTTCTGGGCCGGCCAGCACCGATTGCACGCCCCGGCCCAACGACTGCCCCGGCCCCACTTCCAAAAAAATGCGCCGCTCCCCGGCTAACAGGCGCGCCCCGTCGGCAAAGCGCACAGGCTGGCGCAACTGCCTGACCCAATAAGCCGGGTCGGTCGCCTCGGCCGGCGTAATCCACGTGCCGGTGACATTGGAAAGATAAGGTATCTGGGGTGGGTTTAAGGCCACGGTCTGCACTTCAGCCTCAAAAAGCGCCATCGCCGGTTCCATCATCGCCGAGTGAAAGGCGTGCGAGGTTGGCAGCCGGCGGCAGGCCACCCCTTGCTCCTCCAGCGCCCGGGCCAGGACCTCGACCTCTTCCATCGTACCGGCCACAACACATTGATCCGCTCCATTGACGGCCGCCAGAGCAAGGCTGTTGCCCGCAAGCTGGGCCATGGTCTGTTCTTCCGGCAGCAACACGGCCAACATCGCTCCAGGAGCCATTTGTTGCATGAACCGGCCGCGCGCTGCGACTACTTTGAGCGCGTCCTCCAGGCTGAGAACGCCAGCCAGACAGGCAGCCACATATTCGCCAATGCTATGGCCGATCATCGCCTGGGGATGGATACCCCAGGCCATCCATAACTGGGCCAGCCCGTAACAGACCGTAAAAAGCGCTGGCTGGGTAAAGGCGGTCTGGTTTAACTGGTGGCCGACCTTATCACCTTCTGCTTCTTGTGCGAACTCCGGATAAAGGAGGGTCGGCAACTCTAGCCCCAGGAGTGGCCGGAGCAGGTGGGCGCAGCGGTCTACGTGCTCCCGAAAAACAGGTTCGCGCTGGTACAGTTCCCGGCCCATATTGACGTACTGCGTTCCCTGGCCAGGAAACATAAAAGCGACGGCCGGGTGACCGGCCGCCTGGCCCGAATTGGCGAAACCCGGCGTTGGACCCCGGGCCGCCAGCAGGCGCCGCGCCTCTGATACGTCGCGGCAAACGACAGCCCGGCGCTGGGCAAAAGCGCGCCGGCCCATCTGCAGCGTGTAGGCCACGTCCGCTAACGGCAATTCGGGCTGGCGCTCAAACTCACCGGCTAACCTGGCTGCCACCCGGTCCAGGGTGGCTTCGTCCCTGGCCGAGAGAGGCAGCAGTTGCCAGTCCCCCGTTGTTGTTGCCTGGCGCGCCGGCGCTTCTTCGACGATAACGTGAGCATTGGTGCCGCCAATGCCGAACGAACTAACGCCCGCCCGGCGGGGTTGGGCGGCGCCTGGCCAGGACCGCAGCTTGTCGTTGACGTAGAACGGGCTGCCGGCAAAATCAATCTGCGGGTTTGGCGCTGTAAAATGCAGGCTGGGTGGTAATTCCTGGTGCTTCAGGGCCAGGACGACCTTGATCAGGCCGGCCACGCCGGCGGCGGCGTCCAGGTGGCCGATGTTCGTCTTCACCGAACCGATGGCGCAAAATCCATTTTTATCCGTGCCAGTTCGAAAAGCCCGGGTGAGGGCGGCCACTTCAATCGGATCCCCCAACTCCGTGCCTGTGCCGTGAGCTTCGACGTAAGCGATCGTCTCCGGGCGAACGTCGGCCATGGCCATGGCCTCGACAATGACCTGCGCCTGGCCTTCGACGCTGGGCGCCGTATAGCCTACTTTCGCTGCCCCGTCATTATTGACGGCCGAGCCCTTAATCACCGCGTGGATAACGTCTCCATCTCGCCGGGCATCGGCCAGCCGCTTCAGGACGACGATGCCCATCCCATTGCCGCCGACGGTCCCACGGGCCTGGGCGTCAAAGGCCCGGCAGTGGCCATCGGGCGAAGAAATGCCGCCCGGCTGGTAAAGCTGGCCACTTTTTGTTGGCACGCTAATGGATACACCCCCGGCCAGGGCCATGTGGCACTCGTGGTTGAGCAGGCTCTGGCAGGCATAGTGAACGGCCACCAGTGACGTTGAGCAGGCCGTCTGGATCGTGAGACTGGGGCCGGTCAGGCCCAGTTTGTAAGACACACGCGTGGCCAGAAAATCCTTATCATTGCTAAGCATCGTCTGGTAGGCGCCCACGCTCTCGATCAGCTCCCGGTTAGGCAGCAAATTGTGAAACAGGTAAGTATTGGTGCTGACGCCGGCAAATACCCCAATGCGCCCCGTATGCCTGGCCGGATCGTAACCGGCCGCTTCCAGGGCTTCCCAGGCGCCTTCCAAAAAGAAGCGCTGTTGCGGGTCCATTAACTCGGCCTCTCGGGGAGAGAAGCCAAAAAAAGCGGCGTCGAATAGAGCCACGTCTTCAAGCGAGCCGGCCGCCTTGACGTAATTGGGGTTGCCTAATAACGTCGGGTCAACGCCGGCGGCTATAAGTTCATCATCCGAGAAGAATGAAATAGATTCCAGCCCATTCCGCAGGTTTTGCCAGAAAGCCTCAACGTCTCTCGCTCCGGGAAAACGGCCGGCCAGGCCTATTATGGCGATGTCATAGAGATTATCTTCCGAGTTACTCACAGAAACCTCACTCCCTCGATACTCTCGTTTGCTTCGATCTTGTGTCCGCTGCTTAATGGATGCCCGCCTGGCCTGGGCCAGTGTGTGGCCTTGTTCCAGGGCAGCCGGCTGGCTTTCCTGGCCTTCGGCCAGGCGCCGGGCCAGGCTGTCTACGGTGGGGTATTGAAACAGGTCAAGCAACGGCAATGGGACGCCAACCGCTTCCTGTACCTGGCTGTGTACCTGGGCCAGGAGCAGCGAATGCCCACCCAGGTCAAAGAAGTTGTCGTGGATGCCTACCTTCTCCACCCCCAGCACGCGCGACCAAATAGCGGCAACCACCTGCTCAAGTTGCGTCCCTGGCGGCGTAGCTTGGTGGGTTGGCTCAGGGTACAGTTCCGGCGGGGGGAGGGCGCGGTAATCGAGCTTGCCGTTGGGGGAGGTGGGCAGGCGGTCCAGGAGCACAAAAGCGGCTGGGACCATGTAGGCGGGCAGGCGC
>JAKEFB010000107.1 GCA_022616275.1 Chloroflexota bacterium | reverse complement strand
TTATATACTCTCCGTAGAGTAATGGCATTGAGTCGAAGGGTATAAGGATGGGAAGCGAAAAGACAAAAACTATTACACAAGTTTACGAGGGAGGCGATCTGGTTATTCCTGGCTCCCTCCTGGAATCGCTAGGTATCCAGCCCGGTGATACAGTCGTCGTCCGCCCGCAGTTGTCCATCGCCTCACTTTCTCCTGAGGAGAAAAGGCAACGCCGTGAAATTTTAAACCGCCTTGCCGAAGCGTGGGAAGAAGAAGATTTAGCCAATTTTGAACAACAACGAGAGCAAATGTGGCAGCAATGGACAATGCGCAACTCGTGATTGACTCTGATATAGGGGACGCAATACCCAGGCGCAATTTTACTCTCGGATTTATAGCGGGGATTTCGATGGCTGTTGACTTCGCGGTTTCTGGTTGGTTTTGGTCGTTGCTGGGCAATGGCCCAGTGAGCCGGCCGGGTAAGTTGTTCGTTCTCGCTGCGTTGCCCATCGTTTGTTCCATATCAGTTACTACTTTTTCACCGACTCAACGGCGCTTTCGATCCTGATGCTCCATTTCAGCACATCCCAGACAGAAGAACTGTGAATGAGGAAGGGAGAATGATTTCAGAGTGGGCAATAAGGGAAGCTGATCTGGCACAATTTCTGAAAGAAGGAAAGGCCGTAAGAAAGTAAGGCAAGTTTGCAAACTTGCCCTACTCGCCAATGGCAAAGATATCGGCCACAAGGGCATGGAAGTCGGGCAGGGTGGTTTCTTCGGGCAGGGTGTCGGCCGGGGTTAGTGGTGATGGCTTTAACGAGACAACAACCGGCCGTTCACCACACGCCAGGGGACAAAAGGCCGGCGGGTGAGCAGGCGGTAGAGTTGGCCGAGGGCTTCCAGGCTGCCGATGACCAGCACAAGGCCCAGCACAACTTTGATCAGGGCGGTGAGGGCCGGCACAATCAGCAGCGGGCCGCCGGTGATCAGGCGGTAGAGGACGAAGACGGCCAGCAGCGACAACCCAAACTCGGCCCAGCGGGCCGGCCGTTGCCAGCGCCTCTGGCTCACCACGACCAGCTTTAAAGCCGCCTCTAACCCCCACAGGGCTGTCAGCCAGGGGATGTGGACGGCGAACTCCGGGGCTAATAGGGGGACAATGCCCCACTCTTCGCCGGCCAGGTCAACCAACCCAATCCACTGCGGGAAGAAGTTGAGTATGACGATCATGATCAGGTTGAAAATGACGCCGCCAACCAGGGAGGTGCGGTTAATGCGGCCGGGGTCGGTGATTGCCGGTAGAGACCGGGGGTTCCAGTCAGAAGCCTTTTCTCCCTTTTCCGGCAACACCCGCTCCAGGATGGCGAAGATCAGCCCGACCAGTCCTAAATTCATGAGAAAGGTCTGGATCAAGTTGGCCAACGTTTCCCAGACCAGCGCTGCGACGTTGTCCGGTTGGCGCCAGACAAGCCCGGCCAGCAGAGCCAACAGGTAAACGGCCACGTTCAAGGCCAGAACCACGGTCAGGACGGCGATAAAATAGGGGTAGAGTTCCGCCCCGATGAGCGGCCGGCTGGGGATATAGCGCATAGCGACCTTTTCGGGCTGGCCAAATTCGCGCAGCAGTTCCAGGACCATCTCTTCGTCAGGCTCGCGTTGCCCGGCCGTGGCTCGTTGCTCCAGGGCGTCCATCAGCAAAGAGTGCAGCTCCATCTGCACGTCCGCCCGCATTTTTGCCGGCAAATGCTGCCCAATTTCATGAACGTAACGATCAATCCATTCAACGGCTGTCATCGGGTGCCTCCTGAAAGATAAGCCACAGATTACACGGATTTCACAGATAAGAGGTGGGTCATGACGACTACCAGCTCTTGCCAGTTCTGCTGTAGAGCCTGCAAGACTCGTTCGCCGGCCGGGCTGAGATGGTAGTAGCGGCGAGGCCGTTGGCCGTCTTCGACGAGCCACTTGCTTTGCAGCAGGCCCTGGGTCTCCAGCCGGCGCAGCAGGGGATAGAGGGTGCCTTCGTTGATTTCCAACCCCTCTTCCGTCAGCGACTGCATCAGGGAGTAGCCGTACTGCTCATGGCGCAACTGGCTTAAAACAGCCAGCACCAGAACTCCCCGGCGTAATTCCAGGGAAAGATTTTCGTAAAAAGCCGAGTCGCCGGCCTTAGCCGCATCTTGAGCCATGTGACACATTATACTGTGTGATACATGGTATTGTCAAGTAGCAAGTATAAAGCCAGGAATTACTTGACATAGTCTAGAGCCATGCTACACTGGCAGGGAGATGGGCGAACGATTGACAAAGGCCGGTCGCTGGCTCTCGGACCTGTTCTTCCTCCCTTTTCGCCTGCTACAACGCCTGTTGGAGGGTATGAACCTGGCGTCGGCTGCGGCCGGACGTGGCCTGTGGGGTCTCCTGGGCCGGATGGGCCTGGCATTGCGGCGGATGCTGGTGGCGGTTACCTGGCAGGTGGCGGTGGCCGCCGTGCGGCGATTGTGGCGTTTTCTGGGCCAGATGGGCCTGGCGCTGCGCCGTCTGATCCACTGGACTTTCTGGGAACAGCCCCTTTTCCTGGCAATCCCGCTGCGCTGGCTGTACCGCCGGACGCTGTACCGGCCGGTCCGCTTTACCTGGCTTAGCTTGCGCGCCTTTGGCGCGTGGCTTTTCGCGCCCCTTCTTAAAGTCCTGGTCGCTCGCTGGCAGGCGACCGCGCCGTGGCGGATGCGCCGCCGGCTGCGCTGGCGTTCCCGGCTGATCTTATGGCGGGCACGGCTAGCGGTGGCTGTGCGCCGGCCAGCGCCGCCCCGGACGACGATGGTCGCTCCCCGGATGCGGGTGCTGGCTCGCCCGGCGCCGCGCGTCAGCCGCTTTACCACGGCGGTGGTCACGACCAGCCTGGTGCTGCTGCTGGGGGTCATTACGACCCAGACGCGCCAGCCACACCGGGCAGCGGCCGGCGCAGCGGTGACCCGCGTCGTCACCCCCACGCCTGGCCCGGCCCGGCCCGGCGCGGCCCTGGTCTCGGCCGGCCCGGCGGCCAGCATCGGCATTCAGCTTACTCCCTGGCCAACGCCAGACCTGCTCAGCCAGGGCGGTAGCCTGGCTTTCACCGCCCGAAGCAACGGCAATAGTGACATTTACGTGCTGGTGGTCGGCCAGCCCGACCCGGTGCGATTGACGGCCCACCTGGCCGACGACCGCGACCCAGCCTGGAGCCCGGACGGCCGCTATCTGGCTTTTGCCTCGCACCGGGACGGCAACTGGGAGCTATACGTCCTGGAATTACAAACGGGCAGCCTGCGCCGCCTGACCGAGGACCTGGCCTTTGACGGTGGTCCCAGTTGGTCGCCGGACGGCCAGTGGCTGGTCTACGAATCGTATAAAGAGAACAACCTGGACTTATACATTATTCGGGCTGACGGCGGCAGCCCGCCGATCCGGCTGACGGAGCACCCGGCGCAGGATTTCTCCCCGGCCTGGTCGCCGGGCGGCCGGCACATTGTCTTCACCAGTTGGCGCGGCGGCAACAGAGACATTTACTTGATGCCGCTGAACAGTGCGTCTGACGAGCGGGCAATCAATATTACCCAGTCGCCGGCCGGCTTTGAGGACCATGCCGCCTTTGACCCCGGTGGCCGTTATCTGGCTTATTATGACGACGGGGCTGGTTTTGAATTGGTGTATGCCATTCCCCTGGAAGATTACGAGCCGGCCGGGCCGCCGGTGAGCGTGGGCCAGGGCCGCCACCCCAGTTGGGCCCCGGACGGCAGTAGCGTGCTTTACGTTCACAGCAACGAAAACCGTAACTATTTGCTGGCCAGCAGCGTGGACGCCTGGAGCGTCGCGCCGCAGGCTTACGCCAGCGACGACACGCTGGACGACCTGGCCTGGTCGGCCGTGGCCCTGCCGCGCGACCTGGTGGTCCAGTTGCCGGAAGTGGCCCAGAGCCAGGACGAACCGTTATACGTCGAATATCTGAAGCCGCCGGAAGGGAATGGCCCACCGTACCAGTTGTGGGAAGTGGAAGCGAATGCGCCGTCACCCTATCTGAGCGACCGGGTCAACGACTCCTTTGCGGCCTTGCGCCAGCGGGTGTTAGACGAGGTCGGCTGGGATTTCCTGGGCCAGGCAGACAACCTGTTCGCGCCGTTGAGCGCGCTGCCGTTCCCCGGCCAGCCCAGCCAGACGTGGAACAAGGCCGGCCGGGCCTTCGACTTTTATTACCGCCACGCCCTGGCCGACGACCCGCAGATGGAGATTGTCCGCGAGGAGCGGGGCTACGAAACGTACTGGCGGGTCTTTCTGAAGGCGGCGGTGCAGGACGGGACGCAGGGTGAGCCGATGCGGGATTTGCCCTGGGACTTCCGCGCCCGTTATGGCTTTGACCCGCAGTATTATGATCAGGGCGGTAAATGGAAGGATGTTGTCCCGGCCGGCTATTACCTGGATTTCACGGCCCTGGCCGCCGACTACGGCTGGACGCGGGTGCCGGCCGTGCCAAGCTGGCATACCTACTTCCAGGGCATCCTCTACTGGCACTTCGAAAACCGCCAGGGATTGAGCTGGGAGGAGGCGATGCTGGAGTTGTATACGGCCGAAGAGCTAGAGTGAGGAGACAAGGAGAGGGGGAGAGGGGGTGACAAGGAGTTAAGGAGTTAGAGTGATCGTGAACACGGTCAGTTTGATTTCCACCCTATCCACAATGCTTATAATGATGAGTCAGAACCTGAACAACGAAAACGACTGATGACGATTGCCGAAATTCACAACAAGACACCATTTGTTTACTCTGAGGACCTGTTGACGGCCGATGTCTTTGGCGCTTTTCGTTATCTGCCGACCGATGTGGGTATTTTGGGTTTCTTGCGAACCATTCCAGAGTTGCGGGAACGGCTGCTAGTGCCGCAGTGGCAGGCGAGGTGCGACTATTATTTTTGGCCACAGGGGCAACATCGTGAGCCAGATGTGCTGTTGGAACTCCAGGTTGACCAGCAGCTTTTTCACGTTGTGGTCGAGGCCAAGTATCTGTCGGGGCCGAGTGACTCGGCGTTGGTCGAGGTCGTGGTGGGGAATGAGGTTGTCCGGCTAGGTAATCAACTGGCCGACCAGTTGAGGGATCTGGAGTACGGCAAATATACGCTCTTTCGGGGAACCGGCCGGAACCGACAGTTGACGCTGACGAGTCCTATCGAAAACCGTTTCCTACTCTATCTTACCGCGCACGTGACCCGGCCGGAGGAAGATTTGGCTCGCAGCATGAGCCATCATGCGGTGGGGGCCGGAAAGCTATGTTGGGCTAACTGGTTCCAGGTGTACGATTACCTGGCAGATCGAAAAGAAACGCTTGTTCAATTCCCGTTTAACCGGATTGTGGACGACATATGTTTGCTACTCGACCAAAAGCTGTTGTCTACATTCCGCGGATTTCACCCCATGCCGGCCGTTGAAGTAGGAGCCGGCGATGGGACGTTTTGGAAGGGACAGCATATCGAGCCTTTCGCCTTTCACGGTATTACCAGACCGCCGGCGCTGCCACTGTTGGAAGAGTCTAGTTACTTTTGGCGAGGCGGTACCAGCAAGGTGGTTGGATTCGATGGTATCCAGCCGCCAACTTTTGACATCGGGCAGGTCAGTGGCGCTTTTTGGCAGATGGCCGGGTGATGCGCCGGCTGCGCCAGGCTCATCTATATCGGAGGAGGATTGATGAGTGATACTCAGGTGTTCAAGCAGATTATTGGTTACCTGGATAGATTTCACCGAGACGTTGGCCAATTGGTAGTATTAGTTGAGCAACTAATGGAAGAGGAGGGCTTTGTTTCGCTGCCATCGGCCGGGAACCGGGCAAGCTGGAACTTAAGTTCCCATTATGCCCGGCCGGATGCCTGGCGCATTCGCCACATTGCCCGCGTTTACATGGAAGAGAAGGGCGATACGTTTGAATACTGTCTCTTTTACCTGATTCTGCTGGAGACTCAATCCGAGTTTGACTTTCCGGTCATTATCTGTGGCCGCATTCATCATCCGCCCCTTAAGGAGAACCAGATTTACAACCAGGTGTATCTGACTGAACATCTAAGATCGCTGGCTCAGAATCGGCCGTCGTGGCAATCTTTCCGCCTGGAGAACGGTTGGACGGTGGCCGAGCCGACTTTCAAGACGCCAAGCACGCGTATTGCGTTCTACATTCTGAACTTGTTTGACCTAAACGACAGGCAGCGGGTGGTGGACAATATTATTAGGCCGTTGACCCAGGGAGTAAACCTGGACGAGACACTTACCGTGTCTAAACATCTCGTGCCAGCTTTGCGAGAGGAGTAAAGGAATCATGACTTACTACGTCAACGAAGACCGGCCGACCAACTCGACCAGAGTACACAGAGCTGACTGTTATTATTATGTACATCGCGTCTCAAAGATACCCAAGGATGGCAGGTGGCATGGGCCGTTTGAGACGCTTGAGACTGCGCTTGAAGGAGCCCGCCAGACGGGTAGAAAGCACGTATCGCGGTGTAAAATTTGTCTTGGGCAGGAAGCGGCTAATGAGGGAGTTTAGTGTGTGAGTTACGTGATTGGTTCGTTAGTCAAGGCTTAAGGCCAGGCATGACTGGTGCCTTCGGCTGTGGCCGAAACAGAAAGTGCCGAGGAACCAGACGTGATAGGTGATCGGGCGATGCTGAACCTAAACGATGTGGAGATTGGGAAGTACCACGAAATATGGTGAGGGGATGGAATAGGTTGTGTCTGTTGGTGTTCTGGCCAACCTTGGTGGGGCTGGCCGGTTGTTCGCTGTTCCGGGCTGAGCCGACGCCTGTTTTGTTGGCCCCGGCCGACACGCCGGCGGTCACCCCCCGGCCGGCAACGCAAGCCACGTCTACACCTATAGGGCCGTCAGCCGTGGCCCAGCCGCCACTGGTTGATCTGCCCCCTGACCCGGCCGTTTTCGAGCCAACGCCCACACCCACGCCGCCCCCACCACCTGAAGGGGCGGGCGTGCGGCCGCAGGAGGCGCAACTGTTCCGGCCACCGGAAACCGGCCCGGAGTCACCGGTGGACTGGCGGCCGCCGCCGCTGCCGGTGCCCCATTCGCTGCATCCTGACGACCATTACTGGCTGATCCGGCCGTTACCGTCCGGGAGCCGCAACTATGACCTGGAATGGTATCCCTACGGTATCGAGCCAACGCTGGCCTCAGCGCTGCCCTACCGGGTGCATCACGGCATGGATTTTCCCAACGATACCGGCACGCCGATTTTCGCCGCCAGCAGCGGCACGGTCATCTGGGCCGGGCCGTTGGCCAGCAACCGAGACGGCGTCAATTATTACGGCAACACGGTCATCATTCACCACGACTGGCAATGGCAGGGCAAGGACGTGTATACACTCTACGCCCATACCCTGGAGTTGTTTGTCGAGGTGGGAGACACGGTCGAACAGGGACAACTGATTGCCGGGGTGGGGGCATCGGGCGAGGTGAGTGGGCCGCACCTGCACCTGGAGGTGCGGGTGGGTAAAAATAATTATAACAGCACCAGCAACCCGGCCCTATGGCTGGCCCCTTACGAGGGGTGGGGGACGCTGGCCGGCCGCTTTGAGGACGAGCGCGGCCGGCCGATTTCGGCGGCCCTGGTGACGGTCCGGCCAGAGAACGTGGACGCGCCGACCCGGGTGCAGCGGACGTATTTCGATACTACGCTGACGCCGTCTGACGAGGTGTGGCGGGAGAATTTTGTCGTCGGCGACTTGCCGGCCGGGCGATATACGGTGCTGCTCTCGGCTGCCGGGCAGACGTTCCGCCGCACAGTGGAGATATCGCCCGGCCAGACGACTTATGTCTTTATTCAGGCCGACTTTGCCTTCTTTCCCACGGCCACGCCGCACCCGACAGCCACGCCGACCCATAGCCCGGCCAATTTACCGGCGCCGGCGCCGACGCCGGGATGACGACGGACGATAGACGATAGACGTTCTGCTATCGTCCGCCGTCTGTCGTCGGCCTTCTCTCTGAATCATGTTGCTGTTTTCAAGACTCTGGTATTACGCCACGTCTATTATCACGCTGTTGACCGGTTTCCGGCGGCCGGGCCAGGTTGTGGGGATTTTTCTGGGCCGGCCGGGGAGTGTGCCGGCGGAAGTTGCGCTGCGCCGCACCGGCTTACGCTTCAAAATCCGGTCGGCGATGGACGCCTGGGTGATCAAGGAGACGTGCCTGGACGCCGACTACCGGCCGCCGGGTGGTTTCCGGCCGGATTGGACGGTGGTGGACATTGGGGCGGGGTTGGGTGATTTTACCGTCTACGCCGCCAAGCAGTGCCCGCAGGGGACGGTCCACGCCTACGAGCCGCTGGCCAGCTCCTTTGCCTTGCTGGAGCACAACCTGGCTTTGAATGGGGTGACGAACGCCAAGGCTTTCCGGCTGGCAGCAGCTTCGGCCGGTGGTACGCTGGCCGTCGCCCCGGAAGAGGTAGAAGCTGTCTCAACCCGCTTTGTGGCCGCCCCAGGTGAGAAGGTGGCCACGGCCGTCAGCCTGGCCGAGGTGCTGGACGTCCTGCCTGACGGAGTGTGCGACTTGATGAAGATTGATTGTGAGGGCTGCGAGTTTGACCTGCTGCTTAAGAGCCTGCCGGAGCTACTGGCCCGCATTCGCCGGTTGAGCATGGAAACGCACGAGGGCCTGGCCGGCCACACGGCCGGCGAGCTGGCCGTTTACCTGAGAGAACGGGGCTTTACTGTTCAGCAGCGGCCGAACCCGGCCCACGCTTACCTGGGGTTTCTGTACGCGGAACAGGTTAGAGGACCGAGGACGCCGGTTGCTGAAGGCAACCTCGGGGGCTGAGTGGTGGGAGGGGGGGCGGCGACCGGGGGTCGCTGGGAGCAGGGGGAATGGCCTGCGTCCCCGCGTTTCCTTGTCCCCTTGTCTCCCCCTCTCTTTGTCACCTGTTGCGGCGCAGTCGTCGTTGAATCTGGGGGATGAGCACGGCGGCAACTACCAGCGCCAGGGATAATGTCAGAAAGATATCTCCAATCAGGTCCATCGCCATCCTCTTTGTTCGAGAGGCGCCAGGCACTTCAGAACGGCAACTTAACCGATGCTACCTCTGGGAAAAAGCCCCTGACACCTGAACGGTTACACTTTGGTTTTTGTCGCTATTTATGCTAATATTCCCAGATAGGATTATGTCTGCTAAAGCGCTCATTGGCAAGGGAAAATTTTAATAGAGGAAGGGGCATCATGAATGACGTCGATCAGACCAGGGCGAAAATCTTGGGCGTCCTGATTCAAGATGCATGTGTGTACGCCGGCCGGTCTGTAGACGATTGCGCCGAGGTGCTGGGTATGACGGTCGAGGAGTTTGGGAAAGTCCAACGCGGCGAACAACCTCTTTCCTTACCAGAGTTAGAGATATTGGCGATTTACCTGAAGGTGCCAATGGCCCATTTCTGGGGTAACGAGACTGTTGGCCAGGAACGCCAGCCTGATTATAGCGATTTGTTGGCCTTGCGCCGGCGGATTATTGGCACCTTGTTGCGCCAGGCCCGCCTCCAGGCCAAACGTACCACCCAGGACGTGGCTAACGAAATCGGTGTTGGCGTCGAGCGTGTCAATGAGTACGAGCTGGGGGAGACGTCCGTCCCTCTCTTTGATTTGGAACGGATGGCCAAATATCTGGGCGTTTCGCTGGACTACTTTTCTGACGACAAGCGTGGTCCCCTGGGACGGCACGAAGCGGAGCAGAAAATGCAGAAGCGCTTCAATAATCTGCCGCCCAAGGTGAAAGCTTTCGTGACCGAACCAATCAACCTCAGTTACCTGGAGACGGCTATGCGCCTGAGCGAGATGAATGTGCAAAAGCTGCGGAGCATTGCCGAGGGAATCCTGGATATTACCTTTTAACGCTCAAGGTAAGGCCATAGCCTGAAAAGGCCGGCGGGCAGCAACGGAAAAGGGTTGCTGCCCGTTTTTATGTCGGGAGCGACCATTGGTATCAGAGTCGGGTGCGGACCAGTTAAAAGAAGAGGGCTTGCGGCTCTTCCGGCAAGGCCAGCGACAGGAAGCACTGACCCGGTTTGAAGCGGCGGCCACGGCTTATGGCCGGGCCGGAGATGAGGCCAGCCGGGGCGAAATGCAAAATAACCTGGGGGTGATTTACCGGCTGCAGGGCAATTGGCCGGCGGCCGTGACCGCTTTGCAGCAGGCCGAGATGGCCTTTGCCAGCCTGGGAGACGAGCAGCGCCAGGCCCAGGCGTTGGGCAACCTGGGCGACCTGTACGCTGCCCGGAAGGAGCGGGAAGCGGCAGCTAACTGTTACGGCCGGTCGGCCGAGTTGTTTGCCCGGGTGGGGGATGGCCAGAAGCAGGCGGCGGTGCTGCGGGCCTATAGCCTGATGCGCCTGCGGCAGGGCCGCTGGCTGGAGGCAATATTGCTGATGAACCAGAGCCTGGAAGCCCAACCGCGACTGGGCCTGCTACAACAATTATTTCGCCTGTTGCTGCGCCTGGCTGCCCGGCTGTTAGGCGCGAGGTAATCACAGATCTACCTTGCGCCGGTTACGATTTCCCTGGATATTGGCGGGCGCCGGCCTGGCGCTGATTGCCCTCTACCTGGCCCAACTGAACGGCGACCAGCCGGAGCAGGTGGCCCAGGCGACGGCTGTGGAGCCTTCCCCGCCAGCGACAATGACCCCGACCCAGACAACTACGCCGGCGCCCCGGCCCACCCAGACCCCCTGGCCCAGCCCCACGGCGACGACGTCCCCGACTGAGACGGCCACACCTACTCCTTCAGCCACGATGGCGCCGCAGCCTATTGTGCCGAGCGAAACGCCGGCTGCAACCCGCCCAGATGAGGGAACTACACCGGCCGCGCCGGTTATCGCCTGGCGGGAACGATTTGGCGTGAGCGGCCACAACGAGGTGGTGACGGCTGCCCACGCGGCCGGGCTCGTCTTTGGCAACTACCTCAACTGGCGAGTGGAGGTGAACCCGGCGCTGCCGGTTGATGAGGTCGTCTTCTGGCAAATGGTACCGGTTAACGCCGAGGGGCTGCAGGTGGACTGGCCGTTTCTGGAGACGGTGGTGGCAGCGCAGCCGGGGGCAACCTGGATCGTGGGTAACGAGCCAGATGTGATCTGGCAGAGCAACGTTTCGCCGGAGCGTTACGTAGAGATCTACCATGACGTTTATACTTTCATTAAAGAGCGGGATCCCAGCGCACGGCTGGCGATTGCTGCCGTCAGCCAGTCTACGCCTTTACGGCGGGCTTACCTGGATCGGATGCTGAACGCCTACCAGGCCGCCTATGGCCAATCCATGCCGGTGGACGTGTGGACGGTGCATGGCTTTACCTTGCGCGAAGAGGCAGGGAGTTGGGGCGTGGGCATCCCACCGGGTATGGATGTGACTCAGGGGGAGTTATACGAAATTGCCGACCACGACGACCTGGGCATTTTCCGGCAGAATCTGGTAGATTTTCGAGCGTGGATGGCGGCGCGAGGGTATGGCGACCGGCCGCTGGCGGTGACGGAGTTTGGTATTCTGCAGCCCAGCGATTATGGCTTTCCACTGCACCGGGTAGCTAATTTTATGTTGGGGGCGGTGGCGTTTTTCCTGGAAGCGACCGGGGAAACGGGTTACCAGGCCGACGACGGCCGGCTGGTGCAGTGGTGGTTCTGGTACAGCGTTTATGACGAATTTTATCCTACCGGCAATCTGTTTGATCCGGCGAGCGGCCGGTTAACGCCGTTAGGGGAGTTGTTGTCGAGTTATGCCCGTGGCTGACGAGCGAGCGACACAAGGGACGATGGTCGGGGCGCGCAAGTTGTCCTGGCGCACCAAGTTTGTCTACGGTCTGGGGGATTGGGGCACCTCGGCCGCGACGACGACACGCAACCTGTTCTGGTTATTTTTCCTGGTCAACGTGGTCGGCCTGCGGATCGAGCTGGCGGGGGTGGCCGTTTTGGTGGGAAAGATCTGGGATGGCTTTAACGATCCGCTGATTGGCACAATCAGCGACCGGCTGCAAACGCGTTGGGGCCGCCGCCGACCATTCCTGCTTTTTGGGGCCGTGCCCTTTGGCATGACGTTCTTTTTGCTGTTTATCGCCCCCCCTATCCAGAGCGAGATTGGCCTGGCGCTTTACTACGGCCTGATGTTTGTCCTGTTTGACACGCTTTATACCATTATCAACGTGCCCTACACAGCTCTGACGTCGGAGTTGACCCGTGACTACGACGAGCGGAGCAGCCTGGCGGGATGGCGCATCGCCACCTCTATTTTTGCCGCTCTGGTGGCTGGAGCGACCTTTAAGCAACTGGCCGAACAGGTCCTGGCCAGGGAGTTGTTCATAGGGATGCTGGGGATGGATATTACGACGGCTATCCGAGGCGGGTATGCGCTCACGGCCGCCTTATGGGGAATTACGCTGGCTATTCCGCCGCTCATTCTGTTCAAGGCCATCGAGGAACCACCCTATACGCCGCCGGAAAAAGAGCCGCTGCGGCCGTGGCAAACGTTTAAAGAGGTTTTCAGCAACCGGCCGTTCCGCCTGGCCGCCCTGATTTATCTGTTGACCTTTTCGACGGCCGACATTATCGTCAACGTCATCGTCTGGTTCTTACATTTTTACGTGCGTGTCGAGCCGGGCTTTGACAGCAAGGTCCTGGCTGTTGTCCTGGGGCTGGCCTTTGTGACGATGCCCCTGACGGTGCAGGCCATGCGCCACTATGGCAAGCGTAATACCTATATTGGGGCGATGGGCTTCCTGGCCGTGGTGATGTTGATCATCAGCCAAACCCCGCCGGGTGGCCAGAACTTTATCCTGTGGGCGGCGCCGCTGGCCGGCCTGGGGTACGGCGCGGCCAACGTCATCCCCTGGGCCATCGTCGCCGACGTAGTGGAGGAGGACGAGTTGAGGACGGGCAAACGCCGGGAAGGGGTTTACGCTGGCTACCTGGTCTTTTTCCGCAAGCTGGCGACGGCCGGCTCTATTTTCGTGGTCACGACGGTGCTGGCGGCGGCCGGATTCCAGGAAGGGACGACGGGCAGCCAGTTTATCGAGCAGCCGGCCGGTGCGTTGGCGGCGCTACGCTTCTTTGTGGGCGTTGCCCCGGCGGGGATGCTGGTGTTGTCTATTGCGGCCGCCTGGCGTTACCCGCTCAACCGTGAGGCCCACGAGGAGATTCGCCGCCAGTTGGCCCGCCGGAAGGCGGTGCGGGAAGGGGGGAGTGGGCGAGGGGGCGAGTAGGCGAGTGGATAGAAGGCAAGTGGCAAGTTTGCAAGTATGCAAGCGGGCAGATTACTCGCTACTCGCAAACTTGCAGACTCGCAAACTCGGCCCTCAGTCCTCCGCACTAGCTTGGGGAGGGGGGCCAATGTGGTTGTAGTCGTATTCGACGAGAATGAGGGGGGAGCCGCCGATGGGGAAGAGAGTGGGGTCCCAGGGGGCGTTTTGGTTGGTTGCTCCCGGTAGGAGGAGGGTATAGTGGCCGTCGCTGGGAACGATGGTCTGGCCGGTACCGTCGGGGTGTAAGAGCAGGGCGCTGCCGGCCGTGGCGGGGAGGACGGCCGTTTCGTCATTGCCGTGGCGAGCCCACAAGCCGACAATTCGTTGTCGCGTGGCCGGCCGGTAGAAGGCAATCCATTCCTGGGTGCCGTTGTTGGGGTCGCTGCCGCCAGTCCGCAGCCACCAGTAAGGCTCGACGCCGTTGAAGGTGGTGGCCAGGAACTGGTAGGTGGTGGCAACCGGCCGGGGCGTTTCCGGCTGGGGGTGCTGGCTGAAGCAGACGGCGTCCGAGGGATTGCGGAACAGGCCGTAGGCGTCGCCGGCGCAGGGATATTGGGGGTCGTAAATCAGGCGGCCGTTTTCGTCGCAGAGTTCGCCGTTGTGCGGCGGGAAGTCGGTGCCAACCGGTTGGTTGCCGCAACCATCGTATAGCTGGAAGTAAAAGATGGCTTCAGCCCCAGCGTAGGTGGCGTAGAAGGTGCTTTGGACCAGGAAATTGGCCTGCTCGCTCATGCTGGCCCTTAGCGGGCTGGTGGGTTCCCACACTGGCCCAGGATAGTCGTCCCAGGCCGGCACGCCGGTCTCGTTGAGCCAAATTGGCTTGGCCAATCCCAGAGCTTGCTGGGCGCTTCTGACCCTATCTATGTGAAACCAGGATCGCCAGGCGTAGAGGTAGTTGTGGGTGGCCAGGATGTCGTGGAAGTAATTGTAGGGGACGGCTATCGGGTCACTGCTGTAAACGGCCAGAACGTCGGCGTAGTAGTTGAGGTAGTTGAAGTTGTTGGCTAACCCGCCAAAGAGGACCTGGGCGTTGGGGTCGGCCTGCCGAGCGGCCAGGTAGCCGACTTTGAGCAGCCGGGCGTAGTCGGCCAGGGTGCCGTCCCAGAACCAGCTCAGGTCGGGCTCGTTCCACATTTCCCAGTGGGTGATGCCCTGGCCGGCCGGCCAGCCGTTGGCCTGAGCCAGCACGCCGCCGGGCTTGTAGCGGTTGACGGCGGTGAAGACAAAACGGGCCCAGACGTTGTTGCTGTTGATGCCTTTGCCGAGGCCGGGTACGTCGGTGCCGTCGTCGAAAATAGGGTCATAAAGGCCGACCGGTGTGGCCGTTTGGGGTGTGGGCAGGGAGATAGGGCTGCGCGGCAGTGGGTCGTCCAGGTCAACTTCGGGCGCTTCGGTGGCGTAAAAGGCGGGCGTACCCAGGAGAATGGCGTTCGTGCGCAGGTTGTGGGCGATGTCTCCCTGGATGGCCGCGTCTTGGGTGGTCCAGTTGAAGACGCCCGGGCTGGTCTCGACGTAAAACCAGTAGAGGGGCCAGCGATTCCAGGCCGGGTCCAGGGAGAGGGCGTTCTGGTATTGCTGCTCGTCGGCCAGGCCTTCAGCCGAGCTGATGAAGACAATACCGTATTGAAGCTCGACCGCGTTATCCTGTTCGGCCGGGATGAAGGGAAAGTAAACGGTGACGGTATCGTTGGCGGGCTCTTCAAGGGAGGAAGGAGGACCGATTATGCGGCCGGCGGCCGGGCGCAGAGGCGATAGCGCCAGGGCTAACAGAAGCACAAGCAGGCAGGCTACCAGTACAGATGGACGTGACACGTTTCGTTTTGCCGCATTCGTGGTAACATAAGCTTACCTTACGCAGAATAGAATGCACGTATGTCATCTGTTTATTTATTTGCCGTTAATCTGGCTGGCCCCCAGCGGCTGCCGTTGCCCGGCCAGGCAGAGAGTGTTCACGACGTTTTTGACAACCTTCCCCTGGGAGTCTATACGACTTTTCGCACTTACGACCATAACAAGTTTTTCTGCCTGGGGGACCACCTGGCCCGCCTGGAACAATCAGCCCGGCTGTTGAACTGGAATTTCCAACCGGACGAAGCCGCCCTGCGCCGGGCGCTGGACCGGGTGTGTACGGCTTACCCCTTGCCTGAAGCGCGGGTGCGGGTGGACATTCTGGCCAAGCCGGCCGTCGAGTTGGGTAGCGACAGCCGGCTGTTGATTGCCCTGTCCCCGTTCCAGCCTGTGCCGGAGACGTATTATCGGGAAGGTGTACGAGTGGAGCTGGTCCGGCGGCTACGACGGGAAAATCCGCTGGTAAAAGACGCCCACTTTGTGCTGCAGCGCCGGCCGTACCTGGACAGCGGCTCAATGGCTTATGAATACCTGCTGCTGGACGACACAGGCCAACTGCTAGAAGGAACGACGAGCAATTTCTACGCCGTTCGCGCTGGCGCGCTGTGGACGGCCGGAGACGGCGTCCTGGAAGGGGTGACACGCAAGATTGTACTCCAGTTGGCCGGGGAGTTAGGCATCCCGGTCTGCCTGGAAGGAGTGCAGGTGGAGGATATTCCCCGCCTGGCCGAGGCCAGTATCAGCAGCTCGTCGCGGGCTATTATTCCGGTGGTGGCTATTGCCGGCCAGCCAGTGGGCGACGGCCGGCCCGGCCCGCTGACGCAAGAGTTGATGGTGGCTTACCATGATTTTGTAGCCAAAAATATCCGGCCGGCGGTGTGAGTGATGAGCGCAGTTGGCAAGGCCAACTATGAGCAATGAGTGATGAGTAATGAGTCGTAGGTAATGGAGGTACATGATGTCGAAAGTTGGCGATGTTGCTCCTGAGTTTGAGTTGTTGGATTCGCAGGGCCAGCCGGTTAAGTTGTCTGATTTTCGAGGCAAACGGGTAGTGCTTTTCTTTTATCCCAAGGCGGATACGCCGGGGTGTACTGTTCAGGCCTGTGGCTTCCGCGATAATTTCCCAACGATTGAAGCGGCCGACGCCACGGTGATTGGGGTCAGCCCTGACCGGCCGGCCGAGCTGGCGAAATGGAAGGCCAAGCAGCGTTTCCCGTTTACGCTGCTTTCGGACCCGGACCACCAGGTAGCCGAGGCTTACGGGGCCTGGGGCGAGCGCAGCACGTTTGGCCGGAAGTACATGGGGATTATCCGTAGCCACTTCGTCATTGGCCCGGACGGACGGCTGGAGGATGTCCAGGTGAAGGTGAGCCCGGAGGATAGCGTGGCCAGGGCGGTGGCGGCGGTGGTAGGATGAGGGGGAGAGAGGGAGACAAGGGGACAAGGGGCAGGTGACTTGTGGGCTCGCAAGCTCGCAAACTCGCAGTTTATAGTACTTGGGTAATGGTTTGAACAGGGTAACTGTTGCCGAGGATACACCGACCGGGTCGTGGTTGGTGTATTCTATGAGTGGCAACTAGATAAGAAAACCCTCCTTTTCCTCCTTCTCCTCTTCCGCAACAAGGCCCCCTCCCCGGGGGCTTTGTTGTTTTATTTCTATTTGAGAAGCTCCTGCTCCCGCTCGGGAGGGAGGCCGGCGCGCCATTGGTGATCGGCCGGACGGGTCTGGGCCCAGGCCAGGGTGTCGCGCACGGTGTCGGGCAGCGGCCGGAAGGTGAGGCCGGCGGCTACAGCTTTGCCAACTTCAACGTGGTGCAGGCCGGCGTATTCCTCACCGGGTAGCCAGAGGGGCAGTTCGATCCAGGGCTGGACGCCGGCCGCCAGCAAGAACGTTTCGTCTACCCAGGTGAACGTGGCGTCGCTCTGGCTCACCTGGCGCGAGGTGTCGAGCACCTGGCCCAACGTGAGCGGATAGTCGGGGCCGGTCGCGTTGTAGAGGCCGGTCTGCCCGGCTTCGATCAGGCGGAGGTTCCACTCGGCCAGGTCGCGCACGTCAATGATTTGGGCCTGATGGTCCGGCCGGCCGGGGGCAAGCACCTGGCCGCCCTGGGCGACGCGCCAGGGCCAATAAGTGAAGCGGTCCGTCGGGTCGTGCGGCCCGACGATGAGGCCAGGGCGAACAGTCAGAACCCGGCCGGGCATGGCCGCCTCGGCCGCTTGCTCGCACAGGGCTTTGAGCGGGCCATACGTTTCCCCATTTACTTCCTCGACGCTTTCATCTTCCAGCTTGCCGACCGGGTCATCCTCGTTAATTCCCGGCCGGCTGAAGTCGGCGTAGACGGAGATGGTGGAGATAAAGGTATAGTGGTTTACGGCGCCGGCCAGCAGTTCGGCCGAGGCGCGGACGATGCGGGGTACGTAGCCACAGGTATCTACGGCGGCGTCCCACTGCCGGCCTTTGAGCGCTTCCAGGTCGCCGTCGCGGTTGCCGCGTAGCTTTTCGACCTGGGGAAACAATTCCGGGTTGTGTTGCCCGCGATTAAAGAGGGTGACTTCGTGTCCCCTGGCCAAGGCTGCCTCTACCAGGCTCCGCCCCACGAAGAGTGTACCGCCGAGGATGAGTAGTTTCATACTGGAAGGATAGCCGAACGGGCAGGGGCTGTCCAGGGATTGGGCTGCTGGAGGGGTTGGTGATTCAAGGATCACCCGATAAAATAAGAGTAGTTGGGACGGACGGTCAGAAAAGGATTGGGTTTTCAAATTGCGAGTTGGCATCCTCTTGCCTGGCCCACGTTTTCTTAAAAGGATTAATCATGAAAGTAGATGTTGCCCAGGGAAGTATCGAGAAAAGTACGGCCGATACGATTGTCGTCAGTTTGTTTGAAGGTGTGACCAGCCCGGGCGGGGCCACCGGCGCGGTAGATAGGGCGCTCAACGGGGCGATCAGCGATCTGATTGCCGGCGGAGACTTGAAAGGCAAGGCCGGCGAAGTCGCCGTGTTTTATCCGCGCGGGGCTATTCCGGCCCGCCGGGTGCTGGTGGTTGGCCTGGGCAAACAGGACAAGTTTGACCTGGAGGCGGTGCGCAAGGCAGCGGCAACGGCTATCAAGCGGGCCAGGGCGTTGAACGCGAAACACGTGGCTACCGTCGTTCATGGCGCTGGGGCGGGCGGCCTGCCGGTAGCGGCCGCAGCTCAGGCCACGGTGGAGGGGAGCCTTCTGGCCTCGTACCGGTTCCAGGCCACCAGGCACAAGGAAGAGGAAAACGAGGTTGAGTCGCTGACAGTGGTCGAGTTTGACCAGGAGCGGCTGGCGGCAGCGGAAGTAGGGGTGGAGACGGCCGAGGCGGTTGTGGCCGGTGTGGCCCTGGCCCGTGACCTGGTGAATATGCCGCCGAACGTGGCCACGCCGACCAAACTGGCCGAGGTGGCCGGACAAATTGCTTCCGACCACAATATGTTGTTGACGGTTGGCGACCGGGAGTGGGCGGCCGGGCGGAAGATGGGCGCTTTCCTGGCCGTGGCCAAAGGGGCCGGTGAGCCACCCAAGTTTATTGTCCTGGAGCACAATGGCGGCCGGAGCGACCTGGAGACCATTGTGTTGGTAGGCAAGGGGATTACCTTTGACACGGGCGGTATTTCGATTAAGCCCAGCGAGCGGATGGGTGCGATGAAGTCGGACCTGGGAGGCGCGGCGGCCGTCCTGGGAGCGATGAAGGTGGTCGGCCTGTTGAACCTGCCGTTGCGGATCATTGGCATTGCGCCGGCGACGGAGAATATGCCCGACGCCAACGCCTACCGGCCGGCCGACGTGATCACGGCCAGCAACGGCAAAACGATTGAGATTATCAGCACCGACGCCGAGGGGCGGATGGTGCTGGCCGACGCGCTGGTGTACGCTGGCCAGTATCAGCCGAAGGCAGTGGTAGACCTGGCCACACTGACCGGGGCCTGTGTCGTCGCCCTGGGCGCGGTGGCCGCCGGCGTGTTCAGCAGCGACGACAATCTGCGGGATAAATTGGTGGCGGCCGGGACGACGACCCACGAGCGATTATGGCCGCTGCCGTTGTGGCCGGATTACCGGGAGATGATCAACTCGGACGTGGCCGACATGAAGAACAGCGGCGGCCGGAACAACGGGGTGGCGACCTCAGCCGTTTTTCTCCAGGAATTCACCGATTACCCCTGGGCCCACCTGGACATCGCCGGCATGGCGCTCAGCGAAAAAGACGAACCGTATATTCCGGCCGGGGGGACGGGGTTTGGGGTACGGTTGTTGATTGAGTTCTTACGGAACTGGTGAGTAGGGTTAGAGTTTAGAGTTAGAATAAGTGGTTTGAACGCGTAGTTGCTTGGCCAGCACTTTGGGTGTTTTGACTTCAACTAACTCGGTAATGACCGTCCGACCGGCCGGGTGATCGCCCCATTTGCACTCGCCCATCTATTGCTTCTACCCCTGTGAAAATTAAAAACAATTATTGTCAGATTATTATAATCTGTTTCATAATCTTTCCAGGATGTCGTAGGGTTGACTTGGGCAGGAAAAATGGCTTACACTTTTCTCAGGCTCCCTTCGGCGCGCTGACGCGCCGGTTGCATAAGGAGAAAGAAGATGTCCCAAGGGAATGACGACCCGCTCAGCCTGGCCAACCTCCTCCGGCCGGAGGTCCGCGCTAATCCTTATCCCCTCTACGAACAGATTCGGTTGAATGACCCCGTCCACTGGGACGAAGCGATGGGCTTTTGGGTGCTTACACGGTACGTGGACGTAGCCTCGGCCCTACACAACGGCCGGCTGTCCAAGGCCCAGGGCATCCAGGGAGCGTTCCGGCGGCTGCCGGCGGCCGAACAGGAACAGGCCCGGCCGCTGTATGATCTCTTTGCCAGGCAGATTCTATACGCCGATCCGCCCTATCATACCCGGTTGCGCGGGCTGGTCAACAAGGCCTTCACGCCGCGCGCCGTTGAGCAGATGCGGCCGCACGTCCAACAGGTTGTAGATAGCCTGCTGGACGTAGTGGAGGCGCAGGGGGAAATGGACGCCATTGGCGACCTGGCCCTGCCCTTACCGGTGACTGTTATTCTGGAAATGCTGGGGATGCCGGTTGATATGCGCGCCCAGTTCAAGCAATGGTCGGCCGACGTAGCCGCTACGATTGGCATTGTTCGGCGCTCCCCAGATTTAATGGAACGGGCACTGGACAGTCTGGCCCAGGTGACGGACTGTATTGCCGACTTGAGTGAGCAGGCCCGCCGGAACCCTGGGGACGACCTGATGAGCGCGCTCGTCGCCGTGGTCGAGGAGGGAGAGCGCCTGACTCAGGAAGAATTGGTGGCCAACGTTCTGCTGCTGCTCGTCGCCGGCCACGAGACGACAATTAATCTCATCGGCAACGGCCTGCTGTCCCTCTTGCAGCACCCAAAGCAGATGGAGAAGTTGAGAGACGACCCCTCGCTGATGCCCAACGCGGTGGAAGAGATGATGCGCTATGACAACCCGGTGCAGATTGTCTACCGTTCGGCGGCTGAAGCGGTGGAGATAGGCGGTAAGGAGATCAGCCGGGGCCAATTGGTCAACGTCCTGGTCGGGGCGGCCAACCGGGACCCGGCCCAATTCTCGGAGCCGGACCGGTTTGACGTTGGCCGGCCGGTCGGCCGCCACGTGGGCCTTGGGCTGGGGATTCACTTTTGCCTGGGCGCGCCGCTGGCCCGGCTGGAGGGGCAAATTGCCTTCACCAGCCTTCTGCGCCGTTTCCCGGAGCTACGCTTAGCCAGTGAGACGTTGGAATGGCAGGAACACCCGACTTTTCGCGGCCTCAAGAGGTTGCTGGTTGCTATTTAAGGAACACAGCGAAGGGCAACTACGGTTGCCCTTCGCTGTGTTCCAGCCTTACGGCCGATACATGAACCGGCCGCCGACGATGGTTCCGGCGACGTTGACTTCGAGGAGTTCGTCGGGAGGGATGGCGAAGATGTCTCGGTCGAGGATGGTCAGGTCGGCCAGCTTGCCGGAGGTGATGCTGCCCATACGTTGTTCCCGGCCGCTGGTGACGGCCGCGCCCATCGTGAAGGCCTGGACGGCCTCGGCCATGGTCAAGCGCTGCTCTGGGTACCACCCTTCTGGGCCGGGCGAACCATCCGGCCGGCGGCGGGCGACGGCGGCGTAGATGCCGGGCAACGGCTCAATGGGGTCTACCGGAGCGTCGGAGCCGAGGACGAGCGTGGCTCCAGCGTTCAACATAGTCCGCCAGGCATAGCTGTGTTGGGACCGCTCGCCCCAGTAGCGGTTGGCCATGTCCATGTCGGAGGTGGCGTGAATGGGCTGCATTGAAGCGATGACGCCCAACTGGCTGAAGCGGCTGAAGTCGTCGGGGTGGAGGATCTGGGCGTGCTCGATCCGGTGGCGACGCTGCACGGGCCAGGCGGGTCGGTCCGAGTCCGCCGGCCACTTCTGTTCTTCGGTGCGCAGCGCCTCGTACACGTCGAGCACATTGTGGTTGGCCCGGTCGCCGATGGCGTGGACGGTCACACTCAGTCCGTTGGTGCTGGCCTGGACGGCCCAGGCAAACATCTCTTCCTTGTCGGTGACGACGATGCCCCGGTTGTCCGGCTCGCCTTCGTAGGGGGCAATCATGGCCGCAGTGCGGGGGCCGAGCGCCCCGTCGGCAAAGATCTTGACCCCACCAATGCGCAGCCAGTCGTCGCCAAAGCCGGTGCGCAGTCCGACGCCGACGGCGTACTCCAGCCGGGCGACGGGGATGTTTTTGACGACCCGCAACCCCAATTCGCCGTTGAGATGGAGGTATTGCAGCGCCCGGAAGCAGTCCCGGCCATCGAAGTCGTGGATGCCGGTCAGGCCGGCCTGCCAGCAACGCTGCTGGGCCAGGCGCATGGCGGCTACCAGTTGGCTCTCCGTCGGCTGGGGGATGTGGTCGGCCACCAGGCCAATGGCGTCTTCAAAGAGGATACCGGTCGGTTGGCCGGCCGGCTCGCGCTGGATCTGGCCACCGGGCGGGTCGGGGGTGGCGGCGGTAATCCCGGCCAGGCGGAGCGCCCGGCTGTTGGCCCAGGCGGCGTGGCCGCTCTTGTGACTGAGGAAGACCGGCCGGTCGGGGACGACGCGGTCGAGGTCGGCGGCGGTGGGGAAAGCGCCGCCTGGCCAGTCATTTTGGTTCCAGCCGCGCCCGCGCAGCCAGTCGCCAGGGTCACGGCCGGCGGCGTGTTGGGCGACCAGGTCGAGGGCTTCGGTCAGGCTGGCTGCTCCGTCGAGCCTGACCCGCTGCAAGGCGAGGGCGTAGCTTTCAAAGTGGACGTGGGCGTCTACCAGGCCGGGGATAATGCAGCGGCCGGCCAGGTCTAGCCACTCGCCGCCTGGGCCCAGCAGGGCTTTCATGGCCGTGTCGTCGCCGACGGCCAGGATTTTATCGCCGGCGATGGCCACAGCCGAGGCGACCGGATGGGTGGGGTCCTGGGTGTGGATGCGGCCGTTGGTGAGGACGAGTGTTGCCGACATAGTTACCTCCGATCTTATTTCCTGTTCACTAATTTGTTTCTCCTGTAACTGCCGTGCCACTGTTTCCGGTAATTCGATCCTGATCGTTGTCACCGTCCTTCTGGTCTCAAGTAATGTGCTATACTATAACCAATTCGGCCGCAAGGACGAGAGGAAGGCCTGATGAGAAGAAGCGATCTCAAGGGATGCCGCTGGTGGAACGCGTGGTTCGCCGCGTTCGCCAAGCGGCTATGTTTTGGACGGGCTGTACCTACCCATATTCCGCAGTGAAAAAGTGAGAAAAAAATAATTTTGCAGTATCCTCAAAAACATGGATACAACAGCAATAGAATATGACAGCAAACGTTTGGACCACTTGGGAATTGTGGCCGGGAT
>JAKEFB010000106.1 GCA_022616275.1 Chloroflexota bacterium | reverse complement strand
GGCCGGGGGCTGTAGCGGGCCAGGTGGACCTTGTCCAGCTCCAGTTCGGCCAGGATGTCGTACGTCTCCTGGTACTGTTCAGCCGTCTCGCCGGGAAAGCCGACGATAATATCGGTATTAACGGCCGCGTCCGGCACGATCTCCCGGATACGCTGGACTAGCTCGCGGTACTGTTCGCGGGTGTAGCCTCGCTTCATATTGGCCAGCACCTCGTTGTTGCCGGCCTGGATAGGCACTTCAATCTGGGGCATCACCCGCGGCAGCTCGGCCACGGCCTGTAGGATTTTATCGCTCATGTAATTGGGGTGGCTGGTCAGGAACCGGATCCGCCCCAACCCGTCCACCCGGTGGACCACTCGCAGCAGGTCGGCCAGGTCGGGGCCGTTGGGGATGTCCTTACCATAGCGGTCCACGATCTGGCCCAGCAGCACCACCTCTTTGACGCCCTGCTCGACCAGCACCCGCGCCTCGGCCACAATCTCGCCCACCGGCCGGGTCCGCTCAATACCCCGCCGCTGGGGAATGATGCAGAAGGTGCAGGCGTGCGAGCAGCCGTAGACGACGGCCACCGGGGCCGAGACCAGCCGGCCCTTCTGCTGCACCGGCAGGGCCATCTCCTCGTCCTGCAAGGCAAAGCGCTCCTCCGTCTGGGCCTCGTCCAGCGCCCGGTCTTCGCCCTGCTGCAAGAGAGCAATCAGCGGCGCGCCGTCCGTCGCCGGCGGCATCCACACATCCACGAACGGAAACTGTTCTTGCAGGACCTTATTGCCCTTCACGCCGACGACGCAGCCCATCATGGCCAGCGTCAGGTCGGGGCGCTGTTCCTTCAATGGCCGCAGGCTGCTGAGCCGGCCGATGGCTTTGTCCTCGGCCTGTTGCCGCACGGTGCAGGTTTGCAGCACGATCACGTCGGCCTCTTCGGCCCGCGCCGTGGCCCGGTAGCCCAATTGCTCCAGGCGGTCGGCCACCTGGCGGGCGTCGGCATAATTCATCTGGCAACCACTAATCCAGAAATGATACTTTTTCGTCATCCTTATTTGCACTCGTTACCACTTACACTCGCCTGTTACGGCTGTAACGCGATTTGGCAAATCGCACCACGTATTGTACCTCCGGCGCAGCCATCCTGCCAGAGTAACACGAGAACGCGAATCAGGCGAATAGCATAAGTCAATATCCATTAACAAGCTTTCTTGGCGTCTTTGCGCCTTTGCGTCAAATCCCATACCGCCCCACTAGAATCGCCTCCGCCAGGGTGAAGGTAATTCGCTCCCCGGTGAAAACAGGCTGGAGAAACCCGGCCGCCCCGGCCGGGGCCTGGACCAACATCACTCGCAGCCGGACTACGTCGGCCGGCAGGACCTGCATCCGGGCCACCCAGTCGTCAAAATCCAGCGCCTTACCCTCCACCTCCTGGTGGACCAGCGTAAAGCCGGCCGCCGTAAATTGCTCTTGCCACTCGTCCAGGCTCAGGCAGCGGCCGTGGCTGGGGTCACGCAGCTTCTCAAAGGCGTTGACGTAGCGGCCGGCGTCCCGTAACTGGCGCGCCTTTTTGCCGTGCAGCCGGCTGCCGGGCACGACGTTGTCCACCACCGCCAGCCGGCCGCCCGGCCGCAGCACCCGCGCCGCCTCGGCCATAAAGCGGCCGGCGTCGCCAAAGTGGTGGGCAGCAATGCGGCAGGTCACCAGGTCAAAAGAAGCGGCGGCAAAGGGTAGGGCTTCGGCGTCGGCCATCCCCAGCCAGACGTTGCCGATGCCCTTCTCCCGGGCCAGTCTGGCCGCCACCGGCAGCATCTCCGGCGTCAGGTCGGTGGCCACCACCCGGGCCACGTGCGGGGCGAAGGCGTGGGCCGTGTGGCCGGCGGCCGTGGCCACATCCAGCGCCCGCCACTCTGGTTGTGGTTGAATCAATTCCACCAGCCGGGCCAGGCTCGTTCCTTTCGCATGTACAACGCTGGTGGCATAGGCGGCGGCGTTAGCGCCAAATTGCTGCTGCACCTGGGCTTTACGCATAAAAACCTCATTCAAATCATTCGCGATAATTCGCGCTAACGCAAAGTTTTTGCGTCATTCGTTGCCATATTACCACTCACCCAGGCCGCGGCATAACAGCCCGGCCGGGCTGGCGCGACCACGTACTGGTAATCGTACTCAGGGGATAAAAAAATAAGCAACCCATCCACCAGCGCCAGCAACCAGCGGCCGTCGGCCGACCAGGCCAGGCTTTGGTGAGCAGGAGCGCCAGTCTGGTCCAGCCGCAACTCGTAAGGGTTCCAGTATATGACTTCTCCCGTATGGCCGGTGGCCAGCTCTCGCCAGGTAATAGTGACACTGGCCCTGTCTTCCGCTACCCGGCTGCCGGCCAGGAAGCGGCCATCCGCTGACAACTGGCCAGACAGCACTTGGGCTACTTCCGGGGCCGGGGTAACAGTTCCGTTACGGCGGTCCAGCAGAAAATAGTAATCCTGGTGTTCCAGAACGGCCGCCTGGGCGTCCTGTGGCCGGCGGCCGATGGCCGAGACCAACACCAGGTTCGGGTCGGCCGGGTGGCGACCGACGTAGTTAATCCATAACGCGTCCAGCCCCCCTTTCTCCGGCAGGGCAGCCAGTAAATCACTCGTTCGCAGCAACGGCCGGGGGGTCACGTCGCTGGTCGAGGCGACGACGACCTCCACGGCCACGCCGTCCAGGTCCACCGCCGCGTTCTCCTGGCCTACCACCGCGTTGGTCAGGTCCTCGCCGGTCGCCGGATTGACAAAACGGCGATAACCAAAGGTGGCGTCGTCCAGCCAGAAGGCCAGGAAGCCAGCGCCAACCGGCTTAAACACCTGGCCGCCTCCGTCACTCAATAACAATTGGCCCTCGCCCTCCACGGCCATGATCAGGTGAGCGCTGTCCGGCGACCAGGCCGGCCGGCCCGGAATCAACCGCCACTGGCAGACCCCCTGGCGGCACTGGGCCAGGTCGAGCAGATAATAATCGGCTGCCAGCCCTCGCTCGCCGCCGTAGAGGTAGGTTACCAGGTACTGGCCGGTGGCGTATGGCGGCTCTGATCGCAACGAGGCCACGCCGGCCCAGGGCATAGGCGGGGTTTGCTCCAGCCGGCCGTTCGGCCAGATAAACAGCGGGGGCATCACCGGCCCGGACGCTTCCGAGTACGATTGGGTTTGGAGTAGCAGCCCTTCACCTTCCAGAACAGGGCTCAACGTATCGTAGGGGCCAACGGCCGTGACGCTGGACCATTGATCGGTCGCCGGTTGGTAGGCATAGAGTTCGGCCTGGCGCCCGGCGGTACACAACAGGGCCACAGCCTGCTCTGGCCAGGGAAGGGGCGGCGGGGTAGGCTGGCTCTCCAACCCGCTGGCCGGCCACGGCCGCAAGCCCAATTCGACCAACAGCCGAGTCCGCGTGGCCTGGTAAAAGCCCTGTGACTGGCCCCAGTAAAGGCCATCACCCACAAAAAGGGGATGCAGCAGGATACCCCTAATCACCCGGACGGCGTAGGCCTGGGTTAGGGCGTCAAAACCAGCCTCGTCCATCGGCAGACCCACCAGCGCCGGCGACGGGAGGTAAAGCGCCAGCTCCGGCTGGGTGATTGATGAGCCGGTGCTGGCAGTCGCCTGGGGCGTCATAGCCCATTCCAGCAGGCTGTCAGGCTCACGGCGCAGGTGAAGCTGGAGGCGAAAACCGGCTGGGCAGCCCAGCTCGGGGCCGGCGCATAGCCTGGCCAGTAGCTCGTCTAGTTGCCCGGCCAGCCTGGGCGCCAGCGCTGCCTCCGGCTGCGAATAGGCCAGCGTTAGAAAGCGCCCTTCCCATTGGCGCCACTGGCCCCAATAACTCTCCGGCGGGGGCGCCAGCCGCCAGGCGCTGCCCTGGCGCTGGAAAAAGAGCAGGTGGCGCAGCGACGCGGCCGGCGCATCGCCATTGGACAGAACTGTGTAGGGCTGGGCCAGGGCCAGTTGGGCGCTTTGCAGGTCTGGGGCCAGCCTCACTTCCACTACGCCCGTTTCGGCTGGCTGGGCGGCCAGACCAAACGGCCGGCGGTCCAGGAGCAGCCCGGCCGCTAGCAGCCCGTCCTCGACCTCCTCCCAATCTGAGAGCGGATCGTTCACCCGCAACAATTGAAACAGCTCCAGGTCGCCCGCTGCCTCAGCCTGGCGCAGCAATTCGTAGCTGGCCAGAACGTCCCCGGCGGCCGAGCTTTCCACCGTTTCCACCTGGCGCTCCAGGCGCAGCGCCAGCCCGGCTGCTACCAGGGCCAGCACCAACAGCCCAGCCAGGGCCAGCCGGCCGCGCCACCTCACCAGCGGCTGGTCGCCGGCCGATCCTTCGCCCGACTCCTCCCACTTTTCGCTCTCTCCGGTCTGCCACTCGAAGTTTGACATAAGGAGTTTTTTGTGTAATTCGTGCAATTCGTGTCGAAAAATTTACTTACTTACCCAGGCGGCGGCAAAGCAGCCCGGCGACGGGGGGACGATGATCTGCCGGTAATCATACTCAGGAGCGACAAAAATGAGGACCCCATCCACCAGGATGAGCAGCCACCGGCCGTCGGCCGACCAGGCCAGGTCGTGCCCCTCGGCTACCGGCCGCAACGACGCCACCTTGATGTTGTAGGGATTATAGTAGGCCAGGGTGCTCATTTCGCCGCTGGCCAGGTCTTGCCAGAAAAAGATCTGCGCTACCTGCCCTTCAGCTTCCACGGTCCCAGCAGCAAAACGGCCGTTCACCGTGTGAATGTCAACCTGGTTCTCCTGGGAAACCAGGGAAATCTCGTTGTTCTCCAGGTTGACTTCAAAAAGATAAGGGCGCTCTGTCGAGGCAAAAGGAAAAGGATCGTAAGGGGGGCGGCCGTAGACCCCCAGCAACAGCCGCCCAGACCCGGCCGGCGACGGAAAAACCCTGACGGGTCCATTGAGAGCCGCCAACTGTTCACCAGCCGGCAAAACGGCCATTAAATCGGCGAACGTCAGCAACGGCCGGGGGATACTATCATGGATAGTGGCCAACACCAGTTGCATGACCGCTTCACTATTCGATACCCAACCTGGTCCTCGCCCTTGCCAGACCTCCCCTGTATTGGCGTCTATCCAGCGGAAATAACCGTATATCTCGTTGTCCAGCCAGAAGGGGTCCATACCCTCCTCGCCCACGAGCACAAACGACCACTCATTAACACTGCCAAGGTAAAGGCTCTTGTTCCAGTGGTTTGAGACAATCACATGGGCCTGGTCTGGTGACCATTGTGGCTCACCGGCCGGCAGGGGTTGCCAGCGACAGCGGGCCTGGAGGCAGCGGGCCAGGTTCAGGGCCTGGTAGCCCGGCGGGCCGTCTTGCTCCGGGTTGAAGCCGGAGGTAACCAGGTACTGCCCATGCGGTTCCAGCCGGCTGGCGCTGTGCTCATTCAAGCTGATCACCGCCGGCAGGTTGAGCGGGCGTCCATCTGGCAACAAAAACAACGGCATTGGGCCGTCTTCCTCTGTACCTGCCGGCCAGGGAGGCGGCAAGAGGCGCAACAGAATTGCCTCGCCTCCTAAAACGGCTTCCAGGTCGTTAAAGACCGGGAGTGCTTCTTTAACTGACCATCGCTGCCGGCCGGGGTCGTAGCGGTGTAGTAATGTTTCTTGCCCCCTCTCACCTACACAGAGTAGGGCTACGTCCTGTTCTGGCCAGGGGAAGGGCAGCGGGCCGGGGCTGTTGGCCGGCCGGCCGGCCGGCCAGGGCCGTAGTCCCAGGCCAACCAGTAACCTGGTGACCAGGGCCGGCTGCGAAGCGTCAAAATCAAGGAGGGCCGGATTTCCCGTCAAGCGCCGGTTCTGGAGTAGCCCTTTCACCAGGTGAAAGGCGTAGATACGGTAAAGAGCCTGGTAGCCGGCTTCATCTAGTGGCAGTCCCATCAGGGCCGATGAAGGCAGGTACAGACGCAATTCCCGCTCCCCGGCCTGCACCAACAACGTGCTGGCCGGATTAGAGGTTTTCACCATATGTACCAGGCTGGGTAAATCACGGCTCAACAAGAGCCGGATGTGCCAGCCAAGGGGGCAGTTCAGTTCAAAAGCCACCGTCTCCAGGTCGGCACACAACTGCACCAGGAGGTCGTCCAGGTCTTGCGCCAACCGCCCGGCCACGGCCGCTTCACGTTCGGAGTAGACCAGGGTAAGCAACTGTCCTTCCCGGGTCTGCCACACACCCCAGTAATCGTCATCCGGCGGAATCAGTCGCCAACTCTCCCGGCTGTGGTCGTAAAAATGAGTGAAAAGCAACCCTACTGTGGCCGTCGTCCCGTCTGTAGCCGTGATAACATAGCGCTGGACAAAAGAGAGTTTGGCCGTAGCCAGGTCTGGAGACAGATGTAGGGCGTCAAGCTCCGGTTCGGCCACCTGGAGCGCCAGCCCAAACGGCCGGCGGTCCAGAAACAGCCCGGCGGCCAACAACTCGTCCTGGTTGCGCGCCCAGGTAGGGTCTACTTCATCCGCCCGCAACACCTGGAACAGTTCGACATCCTTCTCCAGCGCCGCCTGCCAGATCAGGGTATGGCTGTTGTGGAGGTCGTCGCTTATCGTCGTTTCGACATTTTTACTCTGCCACTGTAACAACAAGCAAAGGAAAGTGATAACTAGAAGCAAACCGGCCGCCATCCCCAGCGCCAGCCGCCCACGCCGGCCGATAACCGGCCACCCCCGGCCGGCCGCCAGCGGCTCATCTTGGGCCAGCAAAGGCTCCAACGCCGCGGCTGGCTCGTCCCATCCCTCGCTTTCCTCCGTTTGCCACTCAAACTTCAT
>JAKEFB010000105.1 GCA_022616275.1 Chloroflexota bacterium | reverse complement strand
TCCTGGTTGAGTGGCATGGCTTGGAACCCGATGAAGACGGCTTTGTCCATCTCTCCATTGCCAATTTCAGCCTATGACCCACTAGCACCAAAGGTTATATACAATGCCGCAGAGCCAACAAGTACCACTTTAGGAAAACCCCGCAGGTTTCCAAGGGCACGCTTCGTGCCCCACACGCTTCGTGCCCCACACGCTTCGTGCCCCAACCTGCGGGATTTAGCGTAGGCCAACTCAGGTGACAGTGGTAGCGGCGACAACGGCTTTGTGCCAGTCGGCGTTGTTGAATTGCGGCCGGGGATGGAGAGCCATTTGGATGGCAAAGGTGGCAATTTCGTTCACGCACCAGCCAAAGTGACTGGCCGTCAGGAGGTTGATGTCCAGCTCAGGCGCAGGGTTGGTCGGGTTGATCAGGTAGCCCCGGCCGTTGTGAATGACAAACTCGATCATGTTGATGTCGTAGTCGTAAGCCCGAGTGACCATCAAGGCGGCGCGAGTGAGGCGATCGCTCAGCTCTTCGTCCAGCTCCGGTTTTTCGGCCAGGTAGCTATTTTCCTCCCGCTGGTACTGAACCAGCAGAACTTTCTCCTGGCCGACGACAAAGCAATGGACGTGGATGTCTGAATCAATGACTTCCTGCAAGACCAGGGTCAGGGTATCGCTTTCGTCATACCAGCGAATTAATTCGTCTACGTTGTGGACACGGTGGGCCAGTCGCCGGCCGCCAGTGTGAATGTCCTTGAGAACGGCCGGCACGCCGACGTAATCTATAATCCCCTGCCAGTCCATCGGGTAAACGAGGTTGCGAAAGCTTTCGGGCACATTTTCTGTTTCGACTCGCTTGTTAGGTAGAGCCACGGTGCGAGGGGTGCGAATGTCGAGCTTGTTGCTGAGGGCGATGCCGAAGAACTTGTCGTCGGCCGAAGCCATAAAGGGATTATTGACGACGTAGACTCCCTGGAGGGCGGCGTATTTCAGGTAAGTCCGGTAATAGGGAATTTCGTGCGACATACGGTCAATGATGACGGCATAAGGGCAAGGTCCATCCATGAACGTGCCGCCAAGCTTAATAAATTCGGCTACCACGCCCTCGTCGCGCCGGTTGACCTCGGTGATGAAGGCCGAGGGCCAGCTCCATTCACGGCCGATCAACAGGCCAATTTGCCTGGGCTTGTCGTTGCTCATGCCTTTCTCCATATTGTTGAGTGTGGTTGTGCCAGTGGGGGATGCATAGGTTGCGGTTTGGTTTTTCTAAATCCTCCGACCGCAACTATACAGCAAAAGCGGCAAGTGAAAAAGGGGAGATAGGGGTTTCTAGCTCGAAGTCATCGTGTTTGGTCGGCGCTTCGCCACCAGACAAATGTCAGCGTCAGGCCCACCATAAGCGCCAGCAGCGTCAAAAGATAGCTATGCGGCCCAATCTGCTCGGCGCGCGGCCCGGCCGCGCCGCTGAACAACGCGGGGACAGCCCACGGGAACCACCCACCCCAACCGGTAACGGCCGTGATCTGGGCCATAAATACCGTCAAGATGGTCCAACCGAACGGCGGCAGGTAGCCACGACCGACGCTGGCCAACAAAGCCACAAAGGGCAGCAGCGCTATCGCCAGCCCGGCCGAGGCTATGACGTCGCCAAATGCGCTTCGCAGAAGTTCCGTTGACCAGCCCGGGATTTCGACTACGGTTCCCACGACGAGACCGATGCCAAAAATGAGCAGGGTCAATCCCAATGTCCACAAGGCGATGAGGATGAACTTTGCGCCCACAATCGCTTCCCGTGACGTCGGCAGGGCAAGCAACTCTTTCGCCGTACGGTCAGAGAACTCGCGGCCAAAGACCCAGATCGTGATGATGGCGAACAGAATGGCGCCGCCAATTGCCACAGATTGGGCGAGAAGTCCGAAATACGTCGGCCAGTCAGCCACGCCGGCCGTGATTTGAGCTTTCGTCCCAATCAAACCCATGCTGCGAGCTTGCTGAGGGTCTTTGAGAATGATCATGAACAGTCCACCCACGAGGGGGGCCAGCGAGAAGCCAATGGCGGTCAACAGGGGGACCTTCGAACGGCGCGCTTTGAGAGCCTCGGCCCAAAAGGCTGAAGTGAATGGTTTCATACTGTACTTCCTGTAAGCCGCAGGAAATGATCTTCGAGTTCTTCCTGTTCTACGGCTAGACGGGTGGGTGGCGTTCCGGCGTGGACGAGAAGGGTCGCCACTTGGTCAGGGTTTTCCACCGCGCGGCTGTCGGTCAGGACAAGCGGATCAATGCTGTTTGAAAAAGTCACAACGTAGCCTGCTTTTTCCAGCGTTGCTTTGGCGGCCTTGCGGTCGCGCGCCTGAACGACCAGTCGCCGCGCCCGCAGGTGTTCCACTTTTTCGGCATCCAGTTCTTCAATCAGGCAGCCCTGGTGAATGATACCGATGCGCGTGGCCAGGCGGTCTACTTCGCTTAAAATGTGACTCGACATAAACACCGTCACGCCCTGCTCATGGGCTAACGACGCCAGCAACGCACGAATCTCCACCACGCCTGCGGGGTCTAATCCATTCGCAGGCTCGTCGAGGATCAACAATTCAGGTTCATGCAAGAGGGCGCGCGCCAGGCTGAGGCGCTGGAGATTGCCTGTCGAAAGTGTGCCCGCTCTCCGGTCCGCGTAAGCGGCGAGACCAAGACGTTCAATGGCCCGCGAGGTTGCCTTTTTGTCCGAGAACTGATGCAGACGCCGGGCGATCTCCAGATTTTCACGCACGGTCAATTCAGGATAGGCCGTGGGCAGTTCGACGAGGTGGCCCACTCGCCGCCACGGCCCGCGCCCATTCGGGCCGACAGGCTGCCCCAGCACCTTGACCGTCCCCGCGCTCGGGCGGATCATGCCCAAGAGGGCGCGGATGGTTGTTGTCTTGCCCGCGCCGTTGAGGCCGAGAAAGCCGTAAATCTCGCCTTGCTTCACGCGCAAGTTGACAGAGTCAACGGCGCGCACGTCGCCATAAGATTTTGATAATCCATTTGTTTCGATGGTAAAGCTCATGCGGCACCTTGTGCAGCGGGCCGAAGGACGCTCCAATGTAGGAAAGCCCTTCGGCCTGGATTCATAAGGCAACAGGCAACGCTTCCATACCTCGGACGGTCAGCCCCGGCCGCCAGCGGAGGGCTTCAGGAGTAGCTGCCAGGCGGAGGTTAGGTAGCCGTTGGACAAGAGCGTTAATGGCGATCTGCCCTTCCAGCCGGGCCAACGGCGCTCCGACGCAATAATGGACCCCCTGGCCAAAGCCCAGGTGCTTGTTGTTCTCGCGCCGGATGTCCAGCCGTTCGGGGTTGTCAAAGGTGCGCTCATCCCGGTTGGCCGAAGCAAGGACGGCCAGGACCATCTCGCCCTTCGGAATGGTGACGCCGTGCAGCGCCACATCCTCGCTGGCATACCGTTCGGTCGCCTGCTCCACCGGGCCGGTGTAACGAACAAGTTCCTCCACCGCGCTACCGATCAGCTCCGGCTGCCGGCGCAACAGCGCCATCTGGTCCGGGTGTTGGAGTAGGGCCAGCGCGCCGCTGGCAATCAGGTTGACCGTCGTTTCGTGCCCGGCAATGAGCAAGACGAAAATCATGGCCAGCAGCTCATCTTCGGTGAGCCTGCTGCCCGCTTCCTCGACCTGCACCAGCGCGGTGATCAGATCATCCTGGGGGTTCCTCCGGCGCTCATTGATGATCCGCCGCAAGTAACGGATAACCGCCAGGATGGGGGGGATGCCCAGTAACGCGGAATTCCCCGCCGAAGTCAACGAAAGTAGCGTTTTCGACCACTTGTGGAACTTTTCGCGATCCTTGGGCGGGACGCCCAGAATTTCGGAGATGATGGTCAGCGGGATGGGCAAGGCATAATCCCGCACCAGGTCCATCTGGCCCCGGCGAGCGGCCGTGTCGAGCAGCTCGTGAGCCAGCGTTTCCACCCGGCCGCGCATCTGTTCGATGACCCGGGGCGTGAAAGCTTTGTGAATCAGGCTACGCCGTCGAGCGTGTACGTCGCCATCGCTGTCCAGGAGGTTATTCATGAACGGCTTGAACATGGGCGGTATCCAGGGCAGTTTAGCCAGTTGCTCGTCAGACTTGGCCATGCGAAAGTTCTTGACAAAGCGCTGGTCATCTTTAAGTACCATGAGCACGTCGTCGTACCGGGTAATCAGCCAGGCGGCTTGCTTGTCTGGCAAAACTGTACGGTAAACAGGCGCTTCCGCTCTAAGCCGGGCGTAGAAGGGATAGGGATCGCTCTTAAACTCGCGGCCGGCAATATTCACCTGTGGTAAATTGTTGATTCCATTATTCATCGTTACCTCCCTGGGCAATACCATGTAAGATTAATTCGGCCATTAAATCAGGTACTCTATCCCACTGCGCTATAAGCTGCGGGTCGCCCATCACACGCAATATCTGCACGCCGAGAAATATTCCGGCAATAATCCGTAATGTTAGCGCCACATCTTTTGGGCGGGCATCGCTCTGTCCTATCCAGGTTTCAAAGTACCGCTCGGCCACCTCGTAGGTCGGCTGAATAATTTGTTGGTTGTATTGATCGCGCAGCGCTTCGTTGACCAGGATCTCTGGCAGCAGCGCCTGGAAAATTTGAAACCCGCCAGGTTCCAGAGCCGCAAAACGCTGCCTGATGTAGCGACGTGTCCACTCCTCCAGACCTACTTGGGCGGCTTCGGCAAACTGTTCTTCTCGCTCTGGCGTTTCATTCAGGCGGTCTAGAATCCCCAGCAACAGGGCCTTTTTATTGTCGAAGTAGTTGTAAATCGTGCCGTCGGCCACGCCGGCCGCCTGGGCTACATCCTTGATCGTCGCCTGGTGAAAGCCTTTCTCGGCAAAAACCTGGATGGCTGCCTCCAAAATCTGGTTGCGTCGGGCGGCAATTAGTTGGGCTTGAAATGGGTCGTCTTGTGCCATCGTTAAGCTAAATCCTGGTTTGTGAATGGTCGTTCATTCAAATGAATGAATATTCATTCAATATACTACCATGAAATAATGCTAAATGTCAAGTGTGAGCGAACCCGCGTCATAGGACGGTATTACCAGCGCACCCCTGGCGCTGTGTTCCACCGTACAACCTTCAGCTGACCTAACCGATTCAATACCGGCCAACAAAAGTTGCCATCGTCTGGCCATCCCTTGCCGTTCTACAGTTATCTGGCGACCCACACGCTTTACCGCGAACGTTACCTCCACGTCGCCGGTGATTGAAGGAATAACAACGGCCGCATATTCTCCATCCGCCAGTTCGTAGACCTGCAAGGTAACGCCATCGCTGTACTCATAGTCCGGCCGCTCCTCGTGGCTACCCACGGCAATCATGGAATTGGGCCGCACCAGCAAGGGGAGCGTCATCATGCCGTGCGTCTCCCGCATCCAACCCGGTCCCACCTTCACTTCGCCGGTGAGGAAATTCGTCCAGCGGCCGGCGGGAAGGTAGTAGACGACAGCGCCATCAGGCGAGAATACCGGGGCTACGAGCAGAGACTCGCCGAGCATGTACTGGCGGTCGAGGAAATCACAGGCCGGATCGTCTGGAAACTCCAATAACATCGCGCGCATCAACGGGATGCCTCTGTCTCTGGCCGCGAGCGCCTGGGCATATGGATACGGCATCAACCGGCACTTGAGCCTGGTGAATAGCCGCAGCACGCCGACCGCTTCTTCGTCGAATAACCAGGGAACGCGGTAAGAATCATTGCCGTGGAGGCGGCTGTGGGACGACAGCAGGCCAAAGGCGATCCAGCGCTTATACACATCGGCCGGCGGCGTGCCGGCAAAGCCGCCAATGTCGTGGCTCCAGAACCCGAAACCAGACAGGCCCAGGGATAGTCCGCCGCGTAGACTTTCGGCCATGGACTCAAAATTCGAATCAGAATCCCCGCCCCAATGCACCGGGAATTGCTGGCCGCCGGCGGTAGCCGACCGGGCAAACAGTACCGCCTGGCCATCGCCACGCTGTTCGCGCAATACCTCAAAGACCGTTGCGTTGTACAGGTAGCTGTAATAGTTATGCATCGTGGCCGGGTCCGAGCCATCGTGATAGACCACATCGGTTGGAATACGCTCGCCAAAATCGGTCTTGAAGCAGTCTACCCCCATAGCCACCAACGCACGCAGTTTATCGCCAAACCATTGGCGAGCGGCCGGGTTAGTGAAATCTACGATTCCCATGCCCGGCTGCCATTGGTCTGTTTGCCAGACGTCGCCGTTTGGCTGCTTCAGCAGATACCCCTGCCGCAGACCCTCGACGAACAGGGGTGAGCGCTGGGCGATGTAAGGGTTGATCCAGACACAAATGCGCAGATCGCGCTCCTTGAGCCGCTTAAGCATAGCCGCCGGATCAGGGAACGTCCGCGCATCCCATTCGAAATCGCACCAGTGGAATTCCTTCATCCAGAAGCAATCAAAATGAAAGACGTGGAGTGACAGATCGCGGTCGGCCATACCCTGAATAAAACTCGTTACCGTGTCTTCGTCATACGAGGTCGTGAAAGAAGTCGTGAGCCACAGGCCAAACGACCACGCCGGTGGCAGCGCCGGCCGGCCCGTCAGGGCAGTATATTTTTCGAGCACTTCTTTAGGCGTCGGACCGAAAATGACAAAATAATCAAGGGACTGGCCGGCGACGCTAAATTGGACGCGCGAGACTTTTTCCGATGCTACCTCAAAGGACACGTTCTCAGGGTGATTGGCAAAAACCCCGTAGCCGCGATTGGTCAGGTAAAAAGGGATGTTCTTGTAGGCCTGCTCGCTGCCGGTGCCGCCATCCCGGTTCCAGCACTCCACCACCTGGCCGTTCTTGATATGGGCTGTGAAGCGCTCGCCAAGGCCGTAGACATATTCGCCTACGCCGAGCGAGAGCTGCTCGTGGATATAAGAACCTTCGCCCTCTACCTCAACGATGCCCATACCCTGAGGGCCAGTGGTCGTGACGACGCGGCCGTCGGCCGCAAATTCAACCGACCAGGCGCCCACGCGAGGAACGCGAACAGACAACCGGCCGCTGGTGAGGGTCGTCGCGCTGTCGTCGTTGGCAATCGTCACGTTTCCGGCCGTTTGCTCAAGCAGCGCAAACTGAGGTCGTTTTGGTTGCTGGCCGGCAAGATGGGTGAGTTGCACCCGAACAACGTCCGGCATCGGCGAGGAAAACACGACTGTCAGCAGAGGCCCGCCAAGCGTATCCCCCCGATGTCTCACCTGCCCCGTCGGCGCATACACCGTAAAGGAATCATCTCTTACCTCGACATCGTGGACCTGCGCCGGATAAGCAGCCTGGACCCCTTTCCGCATTAACCACCGGCCATCAGTGAATTTCATTGCTTCCTCCTTTTGCTTATACACCCCCTGCCCAAACAAAATCACTTGCCCCCTGCCACTTGCCCCCTGCCACTTGCCACTTGCCACACTACCTCACCACTTCCAGTACTTCGTCATACCGTCGCGCAACGGCCGGCCAGTCGTAGACAGCGGCGACAGGGGCCAACTGGCGGGCAATGGCAGCGGCTTCAATCGGGTGGGTGAGCGCCCAACGCAACCGCTGGCGCAGGCCGCCGTCGTTCTGGTAGAGGCAGCGCAGGTGGAACGGTTCAGGTAATAATTCCGGGTAGCTCAGGCGGTGGGGGAGGATGGGGAAGGTCTGGCAGTAAATCGCTTCCAGGACGCTGATGCCGAAAAACTCGTGGTGAGCGGTGGAAATGGTCATCGCTGCCTGCCAGAGCAACTGGCGGTACAGGTCATCATTCGCATAGCCATAATGGACCAGGCGGCCGGCCAGCCGGGTCTGGGCTTCGTCAAACTCGGCCGGCCGGCGCCGGAAGTTCTCGCCGCACAGGGCGACGCGGAAGGCTAAGCCTTCTTCCATCATGGCGTAGAGGGCCTCAAAGAAAGCCGCCGGGTTTTTATCGTACTCCCAACGCTGGTTCCACAAGATGAGGGGTGGATCGTCCGGGCTGGCCGCCGGCCGGCCACCGGCCAGGCGTTGCAGGTCAATGCCCACCGGCAAAACCTGGCTTTTAGCTGCCAGTTCCGGTATCAATTCCAGTTCGTTGTACTCAGGAAAATGCTTGAGGAAATTGGGCAGGGCGGCCAGGAACGTTTCCCGGTGGTAGCCAGAGTTGAACAGGACCAGGTCGGCTGCGGCCATTGAGGCGACGTTGATAAAGGCATAATGCAGCTCCCGTTCCCCCTGCTGGCGGCGCATTGGCCTGTTGTTCTCCTCCGGCGGCAGAGGGTAGGTGAGCTGGTTTTCGTGCATATATAGGACGGCCGGCATCCCGGCCGTGCGCCGGCGCGTGAGGGCCAGGAAAGTGGTCAGGTCGGTCATGTCGGTGGCCAGGAGGAGATCCGGCCGGCCGCCGCCGGCCAGGAACTGCCGGGCCAGGCTGACGGCCCCGCCGTGCATCCGCCACTTCCAGAAGCGAGCCGGCAAAGTGAGTAGCTCGACCTGGTGCTGGCTGTGCCGCCGGTAGCCTTCGGCCCAGGCCCGGTGGCTGCCGCCGTGATAAGGGGAGAGCAGAGTGATTTTCATGGCCGATCCGCTACAATCGTCCCCAAACGCTTTTCGTTTGTGAAATTTATCATCAAATCCTCGACCCACCATAAGGAATGAGGTATGATAGGGCCATGGTTGAGGACGAGGGACCGGCGCTGTATTGGGACTCGCCTTATGCTATTGCCCTGGCGCTGATGGCCCATCATCCCAACCTCAATCCAGAGGAGGTGGGTTTAAATGAGCTGGCGGACCTTGTTGAGGCGCTCCCCAGCTTCATGGACGACCCTGCCCTGGCCAACGAACGAATTTTGCTGGACATTCAGATTGTCTGGTACGAGGAGATGATAGGCTTATGACAGCGACGATGGATACGCTCACTTCTGACATTCCTATCCCCAAGGAACTGGCCGATAACATCTTTATCACCAGCCTGGACAAGATTTACAACTGGTCGCGCCGCAACTCGGTCTGGCCGATGGTTTTTGGCCTGGCCTGCTGCGCCATTGAGATGATTTGCACCGCCGCCAGCCGCTTTGACCTGGCCCGCTTTGGCATGGAAGTGTTCCGGGCTACGCCGCGCCAGTCTGACCTGATGATCGTCTCCGGCACGGTGACGAAAAAGATGATTCCAACCATTGTCCGCCTCTATAACCAGATGCCGGAGCCGCGCTACGTGTTGAGCATGGGCGCCTGCGCCAACGGCGGCGGCCCCTTCAAGGAAGGATACAACGTGCTGGATGGCGTTGACAAGTTGATCCCCGTAGACGTGTACGTGCCCGGCTGCCCGCCAACCCCCCAGGCGCTCATCCACGGCCTGATTGCCCTGCAGGAGAAAATTGACCAGCAGTCCATTTTGACTGCCCCCTGGTACCGCAAAGATACGCCGGCCGAGTTTGTGCCTGTGCCGGTGTTGGGGCCAGATCTGGTAGACCTGCGCCAGCTCGACCTGATTCGCCGCGAAGCGGCTAAGCCCAGGTCGGCCGCCGGCCCTTCTGCTGTGGCCGAGACCAAGGAACCGGCCGAACCGGAACCGGCCGCAGAGACTACTGGCTGAAAAAGGATGTTGCATGAACGAGAGCACGGTGGTTGAGGTTCGAGAGCCGGAAACGGAAACGGCCGACCCTGTAGCTGTGGCCACGGCCGCCTTGAAAGAGCGCTACCCGGAGATTACGGACGACTCTCGTGATCGTTTTACCGGCCTGATGGTGCCGGCCGATAAGCTGTTGGAAGTCGCCCAGTACGTGCGCGATGACCTGGGTTTTGACTATCTGAGCAGCGCCACGGCCGTGGACCTGATTGACGACGGCAAGATGGAGATGGTCTACCATTGTTACAGCATTGACCAGGGCGGCCGGGCGCTGGTGCTGAAGGTCCACGTAGACCGCGAAGAGCCCGTGATTCCCTCCCTTACCCCGCTTTGGCCCGGGGCCGATTTCCAGGAACGCGAAGCCTGGGACCTGTTTGGCATCCGCTTCCCCGGCCACCCGGACCTGCGCCGGATCTTGCTGTGGGAAGGGTTCGACGGCCACCCGATGCGCAAGGATTGGAAAGAACCATTCTTTGAAGAGACACACAAACCGTTCGGCAGTCGCTGGCCAGGTGGCGAGGTGTTCCGGGCTGAGGAGCGCAACCCTTACGGCAAGAACGTCCAATACCCGCCAGGCTGGACGCCGGAAGGGGCTGAATTTGAGGTAGATACTGAGCTGTATACCAGCATGACCATTACCCGGGACGCCACGCCGGGGCTGAAGACGGACAAGGTGACAGTAAACCTGGGGCCGCAACACCCTTCCACCCACGGCGTGTTCCGTATGGTCGTCACTCTGGACGGCGAGACAGTTCTGGATCTGAAGCCGGTGATGGGCTACCTGCACCGTAACCACGAGCAGATTGGCGAACGAAATACGTTCATCATGAACATTCCCTATACTGACCGGCTGGATTACCTTTCTTCCATGTCTAACAACCACGGTTACGTCCTGGCTGTGGAAAAGCTAATGGACGCAACTGTAGCCGAGCGGGCGGAATGGATTCGCATTTTAATGGTCGAGTTGACCCGGATTGCCAACCATTGCTGGGCGATCGGGTTCTTGCTTAACGACCTGGGCGCGCTGCAAACACCGATGCTCTACCTGTATATTGAGCGGGAAGTGATTCTGGACCTGTTTGAGGCCGCGGCCGGGTCGCGGATGATGTGCAATTACATGCGCTTTGGCGGCGTGGCCTACGACCTGCCAGATACGGTACGTGGCGAGCCAACGATGCAATTTCTCCACGACCTCATTCACGACCGCCTGCCGCGCGCTCTAGACGAGTTCAACACTTACATTACCAACAACGAAATCGTCCGTTCTCGCTGCATTGGCGTAGGTTACCTGTCTCGTGAAGACGCCATTAGCTATAGCACGGCCGGACCAATGCTGCGGGCCAGTGGCGTCGCCTACGACGTGCGCCGGGCTGATCCATACTCTTACTACCCGCACCTTAACTTTGACGTGGCCGTGCGCTACAACGGCGACATTTATGACCGCTATCTGGTCCGCCTGGACGAGATGTACCAGAGCCTGCGCATCCTGGAGCAGGTGTTGCCGCACTTAAAGGAGACGGCCGGCGCCCCTATCGTTACCGGCAAACCCCAGTATGCTATCCGGGTGAACGGCGGCGACGCCTACGGCCGGGTGGAAAACCCCAAGGGCGAGTTAGGCTTTTACCTCACGGCCAGGGGCCGGGCTTCCAACCCCGACCGTTACCACGTCCGCGCCCCATCGTTTATCAACCTGACCCCCCTGGGCCACATACTAAAGGGCCACAAAGTGGCCGACATCGTTGCCGTCCTGGGGAGTATTGATATTGTGCTGGGCGAGGTGGATCGATAATGAGGAGAAGTTATGTTGGGACTTGGCATCATCAAGGGCATGGCTGTGACCATGAAGCATTTTGTCGAGAGCTACCTGGACGACATTTACTGGCTGGCCAGGGGCGGCCGCTATTACAACGACAAGGCCCTGCAGGTGCGCCAGAGCGTTTACGGCCGGGGTGTCGTTACCGTCATGTACCCGGAAGAAAAATTGTCGGTGCCGGAGCGTTTCCGCTTTATTCCCTTCCTGGTGACCGATGACCCCAAGCCAGGCGAAGCCTGGCCGCACGATTGGTGTACCTCCTGCGGCATTTGCGCCAAGGTCTGCCCGCCCCAATGTATCTGGATCGTGCGCGGCAAGCTGCCCAACGGCCGGCCCAAGCCAGAACCGGAAGAGTTTTACATTGACATTGACATTTGTATGAACTGCGGTTTTTGCGCCGAGTTTTGTCCATTTGACGCGATCAAGATGGACCACGACTATGAGCTGGCCAGTTACGACCGGACCACGGCCCACATTCACGACAAGGAGCGCTTGAGCAAACCCCTGAGCTACTGGCGTAGCATCGCCACCAAAAAGGCTGAAGCCGAAGAAGCCGCCCGCGAATTGGCGGCCGCAGCCAAGGGCAAGCGCAGGGGCGCAGACGACGAGCCGGCACCAACCCTGAGCGACGAACAAGCCCGCCAGATGTATTATCGTGGCGCGGCTTAGAGGTTATTTTTTCGACACGAATTACACGAAAAAATTAGTGGAATTAGTGGAATTCGTGTCAGAGTAAGAAAATGTTTCAAAGAAAGAACAAGCCAAACGGGATCACCGAAGAAGTCGTCCTTCAGGCTCTGTCTACCGTGATTGAGCCGGAACTGCACCGCGACCTGGTGTCGTTGAACATGATCCGAGACCTCAAAATTGAAGGCAACGACGTCAATTTTACCATTATGCTGACCACGCCGGCCTGCCCGCTGCGAAGCAAGATGGAACGCGACTCCCGGGCGGCCCTGGCCCAGCTCCCGGCGATTGGCCAGGTGACTATTCAGTGGGATTCCAACGTGCCCCACGACCGCCGGATTAACCAGCAAATTGGGCAGAATTTTCGCAACACTATCGCCGTGTCCAGCGGCAAGGGTGGCGTGGGCAAGACCACCGTGGCCGTGAACCTGGCTATATCGCTGGCCGGCGCCGGGGCGCGGGTCGGCTTGCTGGATGCCGACATCCTGGGGCCAAACGTCCCGATCATGATGGGCGTGGAGACCATGCCGCCGCCACGTAACCGGAAGATGATCCCGGCCGAGCAGTATGGGGTCAAGTTTATTTCGATGGCCTTTCTCACCCGGCCGGACCAGCCGCTCGTCTGGCGTGGCCCTATGCTCCATAGCGCCATTCGCCAACTGTTGACCGACGTGGAGTGGGGCGAGCTGGATTATCTGGTCATAGACTTGCCGCCGGGTACAGGCGATGCCCAGTTGTCGCTGGCCCAGGCCATTCCCCTGTCGGGGGCCGTTATTGTCACCCAGCCGATGCAGGTGGCGGCGGCCGATGCGCTGCGCGGCCTGAAGATGTTTGAGAAGCTGGATGTGCCTATTATCGGCATTGTCGAGAACATGAGCGGCGACTTCTTTGGCTCTGGCGCGGGCGAGCAACTGGCCCAAAATACGGGCGCGCCTTTCCTGGGCTCTGTTCCCCTCGACGCCAACGTCCGCGTGGGAGGCGATACCGGCCGGCCCATTGTGGTGGCCTACCCCGATTCGCCGGCCGCCCAGGCTTTTGAGCAGCTCACGAAAGAGGTGGCGGCGCGGGTCAGCGTCCTGACCCTGGGTAACCAATCGAACTTTATCCCCATTCAAGTGATTGGCTGAATAGCCAAAAATTCCAAACTCTAAGACCTCCCGGCCGCCCTCTAGAAAGCAGCCGGGAGGTTTTTCGTATACCCGTCTTGTCTTTTTGAATAACTTATGGATAGAATACAGGATACTTACGTGAAGATTACCTGGCTCTACAGGGCTAGTGACACAGCGGAATGACTATTTATGATGACACAATCTGTGATTGGCGTTCGTTTCCAGAAGTTAGGGAAGCTTTACCACTTTAAATTAAACGGCCTGAATCAAGAAGTCCAACCTGGCGATTACGTCATCGTCGAGACGAAGCGCGGCCAGCAACTGGGGCAGGTCATTGCCTACATCGAGCCGGACAAAGTAGATAAACGGCGCAGCTTGAAAGCCATTCAGCGCAAGGCCAACCCGCGCGACATGGTCATGCGGCAGTTGTGGGAGCAGCGGGAGTTAGATGCCTTAATTACCTGCCGCGAAAAGGCCCACGACCTGGGCGTCAAAGACGCCAAGTTCGTCAAGGCCGAGTACAGCTTTGACGGCGCCTGGCTGACGTTCATGTACGCCACGGAAAACAAGAAGCTGGACATCCGGCCGCTACGCAAGGCCTTGAGCCGGGGCTTCCGGGCCAGGGTGGAAATGCTGCTCATCGGGCCGCGCGACGTGGCCAAGATCTTGGGCGGCCACGGCGCTTGTGGCCAACCTCGCTGCTGCTCGACCTTCCTGACAGAGTTCAGCCCTGTATCCATCAAAATGGCCAAGGAGCAGGGGATTTCCTTGAGTCCCCAGGAAATTACCGGCATGTGCGGCCGGTTGCGCTGCTGCCTGGTATATGAGTACGAGCAGTACGTCGAAGCCAAGAAAAACCTGCCTAAGACCGGCAAGCGTATCGGCACCCCTTACGGCGAGGGCAAGGTCAGGGACGTGCGCGCCCTGCGTGACTCGGTCGTGGTCGAGGTGGAAGGGGAAGTGTACGAAGTATTCCGCCACGAGTTCGAGCCGCTGGAGGAACTGGAGGCCCTGGAAAAGAAGGCCGCCGCCGGCTGTTCCAAGCACGAAAACGGTGGCTGTGACTGCGGGGCGAAGCGCGGTAACGGCGACGAAATCACCACTGGCGGTGGCGACGATAACGGTGGCGATGAAGCGTCGTGAGGAAGCCTGGGTGCTGGTCTGCGACTTTGTCCAGGATGTGGGCTTGCGGCGGCACATGCTGGCCGTGGCCGCGACCATGCGCTGGTACGCTGCCCGGTTAGGCCACGATCCCGATAACTGGGAAGTTGTCGGGCTGATTCACGATTTTGACTGGGAAATCCACCCGGACTTGGACCAGCACCCTATGGAGGGAGCCGGCATCTTGCGCGGCCGGGGGTGGGATGAAGAGACGATCCGCACCATTTTGTCCCACTACACCGCCGGCACGGGGGTGGAACGGGAAAAGCCTATAGACTTTGCTCTCCTGGCTTGCGACGAAGTGACCGGCCTGGTCATTGCCACAACCCTCGTCCGGCCGTCGAAAAATATTGCCGACGTGGAGTTAAGTTCGCTGCGGAAGAAGTGGAAGGACCGCCGCTTTGCCGCCGGGGTGGATCGCGAGCATGTCGAGCAGGTGACGGCCGATTTCAGCCAGGCCTGCTTTGACGGCCGGCTCGACCTGTGGCAGCACATCGGCAACGTCCTGGAAGCGATGCAAGGCGCGGCCGAACTGTTGGAGTTAGACGGCCGGCTAGCTCGTAGCGACCAGCACATTCTGGAACTGCGAGACGCTGGCTGATGGACGAACTGTCAAAATATAACCAGTCGCGCTGGGAGGCGCTGGCGCACGCGCGGGTCGAGTACTCGCGACCTCTGCTACAGCTCACCACGGCCGGCGCGCTGGCAGCTCTAGATCCGGATCCGGTCTTCGTAGACAGCAGGTTTAGCGACGTGGCGGGCCAGGATGTGTTGTGCCTCGCCAGCGGCGGCGGTCAACAGTCGGCCGCCTTCGCCCTGCTAGGCGCCCGTGTCACCGTCCTCGACTTCAGCGAAACGCAGTTGGCGCGCGACTCGGAAGCGGCCGCCCACTATGGGCATGCAGTGTGTACGGTCCAGGGGGACATGCGCGATCTCTCCGTCTTCGCCGACGACAGCTTCGACGTTGTCTGGCAACCCTACTCCATTAACTTTGTGCCCGATGCCAGCCGCGTTATCGGCGAGGTGGGGCGGGTCATACGCCCCGGCGGCTTTTACCACCTGCAGTTCGCCAACCCCTTCTGGAGCATGAAAGAGATGGACTGGGTACCCCAGGGGTATCCCGTCCGGCAGCCATATGTCACCGGCCGGCAATTGCTTTTCGCTGACGACGACTGGACGTTTAGTGACGAAGCGGGCGTCGAACATCGTCTTGAAGGTCCCCACGAATTCCTGCACACCTTCGGCGCCATCGTCAACGCGTTAACCGGGCATGGCTTCGTCATCTTGGGCCTGCGCGAAGGCCCACCGGGAGATCCCACCGCCGAGCCGGGCACGTGGGACCATATGCTGAGCGTCATCCCGCCCTTCATGGCCGTTGGCGCAACATACCGGCCGGACGTGTTGTTTCCACAAAGGATTTCTTAAGTTGGCGGACGCAGAATATTTAACCGTAGCAGAAGCCTTGCAGGCTGTCCTGGCCGGTGTTTCCGTCCTACCGGCCGAATCCATCCCTTTGCTGCCAGCGTTGGGCCGGGTGCTGGCTGGGCCGGTGGTCGCCCAGGATAGCCTGCCGCCTTTTGCCAACTCCTCGATGGACGGCTATGCGTTGCGGGCGGCCGACCTGGTGGGAGCCAGCCGGGAGCGACCGGCCACCCTGCGGGTGGTAGCCGACATTGCCGCCGGCGCGGTCTGGGAAGCCCACCTGGGGGAAGGGACGGCGGCCCGGATTATGACCGGCGCGCCCCTGCCGGCCGGGGCCGACGCCGTCGTGCCGGTCGAGGAGACCAACGAACCGTGGCGTGACCCGGAGCGGCCGCTACCAGGGCAGATTGAAGTCTACCGCCCGGTGAATCCGGGCGACTATGTCCGCTGGCCGGGTGAGGATATCCAGGCCGATGAGGTCGTGCTCCCGGCCGGCCACGTCCTCCGGCCGCAGGAGATTGGCGTCCTGGCGGCCTTGGGTGTGGCCCAGGTCCAGGTCGTTCGCCGGCCGCGGGTGGGTATCCTGGCTACCGGCGACGAATTGATTGGCGTGGAAGAGCCGTTGCGGCCGGGCAAAATTCGCAACAGCAACGGCTACGCCCAGGCCGCCCAGGTGTTGGCGATGGGCGCCGAGCTGGTGGCGCTAGGCGTGGCTGGCGATACCGAAGCCGACGTCAGGGCTAAACTGCAGCGAGGGTTAGAAGCCGGGGTAGACCTGTTTGTCAGCTCGGCTGGTGTCTCCGTGGGCGCTTACGACGTGGTCAAGGCAGTTCTGGAACAGGAAGGCAACGTGACCTTCTGGCGGGTGCGGATGCGGCCGGGAAAGCCGCTGGCTTACGGCCGGTACGGCGGCGTGCCTTATCTGGGGCTGCCCGGCAATCCGGTCTCGGCCATGGTTTCTTTTGAACGTTTTGCCAGGCCGGCGATCCGCAAGATGGCCGGCCACACCACGCTGGAGCGGCCGCAAGTCCAGGTGGTCATGCAAGAAGAGATTCGCTCGGACGGCCGAGAAAGTTATTTGCGGGCGATTGTGACGCGCGGGCCGGCCGGCTACCAGGCCACGACTACCGGCGGGCAAGGCTCCCACATCATGACTTCGCTGGTCAAAGCCAACGCCCTGGTCATTGTTCCAGAGGGGGTGACTGTCGTGGCCGCCGGGGAGCGGCTGGCCGCGATGATGATTGACTGGCCGGAGACGGTATTCTAATAAAAAAAGCCCCCGTTAGGGGGCATTTTTTCATTTACGAGTGTCGGGGTTGATTTTCAGCGTCCGACTGAGGATCTCTTCCTGTTGGGAGCGCATCTTTTCCTTGTGAGCCCTGGACTTCTTGCCGGCCTTGGAACGCCTGCGGGTGGTCTGGCCGGTGGCGGCCTGCCAGGCCAGCGCCATAGAGGTTGAGAACTCGTCTTCCTCTTCTTCCTCGTCGTAGTCCATCACCGGTTCAGCGACGCGCTGGCTGGTTGGCGATTCCACCAAGGCTTTGCGGCTTAAGTCAATACGGCGCTTGCGCTTGCTAAAACCCAGCACCTTCACCTGGATTTCATCGCCGACCTTCACGGCTTCGGACGGGTGTTTGACATACTCGTGGCTGAGTTCGCTAACATGGACCAGCCCTTCTTTTTCCGCCCCAATGTCTACAAAGGCGCCAAACTTCTCCAGCCGGGTGACGGTGCCGGTATAGACTTGGCCATCCTGCAGGTCGCTCCATTCCACGGCCAGCGGTTCAACCATCGTGACGGTGACCTGGTTCCGTTCCGGGTCAACCTTGTCCACCCAGACTTCAATTTCGTCGCCGACGTTCATCACGTCAGAAATGCGGTTGACCTGCTGTCCTAATTGCGAGATGTGCAGGATGGCGTTGGCGCCCACGCCGAGATCAATGAAAGCGCCATACAATTCGAGGCGTTTCACAGTACCCTTCAGCCGCATCTTAGGTCTAAGGTCACTGAGGTTCTGCGACGCTGCGGCCGGCGCCGCCGGCTCAATTGTTTCTTCAATTGTTTCTGTAAATTCCTCTGCCATAGCAGGATTCTCCTCTTCAGCCTAAACGTATCTGGCCAAACTGGCTGATGGCCAGTATGTTCGGCATTGGTTGCTGTATACCAGTTTACAAGGGGACACTCTTGGGATTCCCTAAAACCAGAGACCCAATTATAACAGGGGCATCTAGCCTGTCAAAAAAACAGGCGGCCGTTTCCTATACGACTGCTGCCGGGTACGGGGCTTACAAAGGAGCGGTCAATCTCATCGCGAATCACGCGAATGGACGAATGGCGCGAATATTATTCCAAGATATTCGCGCCATTCGCCGGATTCGCGCCATTCGCGTTAGTCCATTTCCACAGGTATTTCCGTCTCGTCCTCGCCGAGACTGGATGAACGCTTGACGCGCGGTCGAAGGCCGGCCTCCTGGCGGAGGCGGCCTTCGATTTCCTCCATCAGGGAAGGGTTCTCGGCCAGGAAGGTCTTGGCGTTTTCCCGGCCCTGGCCCAGGAGGGTATCGCCGTAGCGGAAGTAGGCGCCGCGCTTGTCAATCAGGTCGTATTCGACTGCCAGGTCAAGAACGTCGCCCGACTTGGAGATGCCTTCGTTGTACATGATGTCGAACTCGCACTCCATGAACGGCGGGGCGACCTTGTTTTTCTTGATTTTCACGCGGGTCCGGTTGCCGACCACGTCATTGCCGGCCTTGATGCTCTGCACCCGGCGAATGTCCAACCGGACCGAGGCGTAGAACTTCAGCGCGTTGCCCCCGCTCGTCGTCTCCGGATTGCC